>CBFGTI010000035.1:0-37342 GCA_965651695.1 uncultured Imperialibacter sp.
CTTGTGTCATTTTTTCTGTGGGGCGACCCTCTCATGCACACTTTCACCCTCCAAGGTAGTATTAGCTGGCTTCGATCTTATGGTAGCTGGGCTTGGGCCACGGGCATCTTACTGCTGGTAGCCGACCTTCTGCTACCGCTGCCGGCCACGCTGGTTATGTCGGCGCTCGGATTTATTTATGGGCCAATCGCTGGCGGCCTCATTGCCGCTGCCGGGTCTTTTGCTGCCGGCGCTACCGGCTATTGGCTTTGCAGGCTGATGGGTGAAAAAGCTGCCCTGAAGATTTTGGGTCGAAAGGATTACGACAAAGGAAAAAGGCTCTCTAAAAATGTGGGGGCCTGGGTAATAGTGCTTTCGCGGTGGTTGCCGGTTTTTCCGGAGGTGGCAGCTTGCATGGCCGGCATGGTGCACATGCCGCCTGTATATTTTCATCTTGCCCTGGCCGCCGGGGCCCTACCTATGGGCTTTATTTACGCCTATATTGGCCACGCCGGCCTCCAAAACCCCGCCCTGGCATTGGCACTCAGCGTAGGCCTGCCACCGCTGCTATGGCTAATTATACGAGCTGTTTTCCGAAAACGGCTTCTCGTTTAGCGAAATTGGGTATATTGATGTGCTAAATATCAGGTTATGTTCAGGTTTTATGTTCCGGTGCTTATTCTCCAGGCTTTTTGCCTCTACCACGCCTACAAAAGAGGATCGGAGCAACGCTGGATGTGGTTGATCTTGTTCTTTCCGCTAATTGGCTGTCTTATCTACCTGTACGACGCCTTTTACAGCCGGCGAAGTGTGGCGGGAATTGCCGAGGCGGTAAAAGAGACGGTTGTAAGCAATTATAAAATTGAAAAGCTGGAGAAAGAGTGGAGGTTTAGCGACAACGTGGCCACCAAAACGAGGCTGGCTGACGCCTACGCCGAGGCTGGCCGCTACAAGGATGCTATTAAGCTGTATAGTGCCTGCCTGGAGGGTTTTATGGCCGACGACCCTGTCCTACAAATGAAGTTGCTGAATGCATACTATGCCGACGAAGACTTCCGGTCGGCGATTAAGGTAGGTGAAAAACTTGAGTCGGCGGCAGACTTCAAAAACTCGCCCGAGCGAATTGCCTATGCCTGGGCATTCCATAAAGCCGGCCAGCCGGAACTGGCTGAAAAAACATTTAAGGCAATGGATAAGCCATTTACCAATTACTGGCACCGCTGGGAGTACTGCAAGTTTCTCTCCGAAACCGGCCGCCTTGACGACCTGAAAGAGAAAGTCCGTACCCTGGTAACGGAATTTAATGAAATGGGCAGCAACGAACGCAAACTCAACAAGGCCATTATCTCCGACGCCACCACCTTGCACATATCGCTCAACCGCAGGAAATCTACCGCCGGCTAGCCGCTGGTTCATAGCCTTTTTACCTGGGGCTTCAGGTCAGTCAAATCCTCAATTCTCACTCGCTGTCCGGTTTCGATGCTTTTTCGTGCCGCTATTCCGATCAAAATAGACATGGCGCCGTCTCTTGTGCCCGCTGCATGTTTTAGCGGATCGGGTGCATTTGGGTCTTTGAATATCCGATCCTGAAGGCGGCGATCGCCTCCCCCATGGCCTGCCCTGATTCGGGGCACTTTTATCTGCTGGTAACCTTCAAAGTTTTTCATCACCATTACCTGGTCAAACTCCTCTGTCTTACCGCCAGACTCCTGCTGCATTTCCAGTTCATGGCGGTTGGCCTGGTCTACGGCTTCGCTACCCTGCTGCCACGGTATGTCTTCCCAGCTATCGATGCGGCCATTCATTCCGTTAAAGGCAATGCGCCAACCTTCATACGGCGAATACGTGGTGAGTGAATAATTCACCAGCACCCCGTTGGCATATTTAATCTGGGCGCTCATTTTGTCGTATATGTCAATATCTTCCTTCCACACACACCCATCACGCAGGTATCCGTCGTATTTTTCATTATCGGCGTACAGCTTAGTGAGGTGTTTGTCTTTGGTAATATCCCAATAAAACCTGCATTCGTCTTTGTGGGGGCATGGCCTGCAGTTGGTATGCCTGAAGCTATTGTTTTTGCCGTAGTGCTCCAGGGCGCCGTATGCCGTTACTTCCACCGGATCGGAATCGAGCCACCAGTTGAGCAGGTCGAAATGGTGGGTAGCCTTGTGCACCCAGAGGCTGCCGCCCATTTCCTTTAGCCGGTGCCAGCGCCGAAAATAGTCGGCACCGTGATACACATTGAGGTACCAGTGGAAATCTACAGAGGTAATTTTGCCAACAGCGTTGCTCACCAGCTGCTCCTTGATGGCCGTAGGCAATGTGCCGTAGCGGTAATTGAAACCAACAATCACCTTTTTGCCCGACTTTCTTTCCGCGTCCAAAATAGCCTGGCATTTGGCCTCATCGGTAGTCAGCGGCTTTTCGGTAATCACATCCACACCTTTATTCAGCGCCTTTACAATAAACTCGTGGTGGGTTGCATCTACCGTGGTCACCACCACCATGTCAGGCTTCGTCTGCTCCAGCATTTGGTCAAAATCGGAGAAGAGCTTAGCATTCGGGGCAAATTCACTTTTGGCAAGCGCCAGCCGGCCCTCATTTACGTCGCACAGCCCTACAAATTCGAGCTGGTCGCCATAGTTTTGCACCACTGTGTTGCCCCAGAAGCCAATTCCCCTGATGCCTGTTCCAACCATTGCCATTCGCTTTTTTGCTTTCGGGGCAAAAGCGCCCAGCGGATTGGTAACTAAAGAGGCAGCCACAGCGGCTCCGGTGGTAGCAACAAATGATCTTCTTTTCATCGTCAGTTCAAGTAGGTGTCTGCAAAAGATAGGCAATTAAGGGGTAAATGGAAAGGATGTTTGCGTTGATGGCTCCTCGCACCTACAGTTTATCGTTATATGTTGGAATATCTTAATCTCAGCCTATAAATTAGCTCCCGTGGCAGAAAGAAATAACAAACTGGAAAAATGGAGCAACCGGGAGACTGCCCTCAAGGCCATATACTTTAGCATAGCGGCCAACTGCTTGCTGGCGCTCATCAAGTTTTTCACCGGCTATTTCGGAAATTCATATGCGCTTATCGCCGACGCAATAGAGTCTACCACCGATGTATTCTCTTCGCTGCTGGTATTGCTGGGCCTTCAGTATGCCACACGCCCACCCGATAAAAACCACCCCTATGGCCACGGCCGTGCGGAACCTCTTATGACCTTCGTTGTAGTGGGTTTCCTGGTAGTGTCGGCCACCATAATTGCATACAAAAGCATACAAAACATAGCCACGCCGCACGAAGTGCCCGAAAAATACACCCTGTTTGTACTGGCGGCGATAGTGGTGAGCAAGGAGGTGTTTTACAGAGTGGTGAATCGGAAAGGTGTGGAAACTAAAAGCACAGCGATAAAGGCAGACGCCTGGCACCACCGCAGCGATGCCATTACCTCATTAATGGCTTTTATAGGAATTTCTATTGCTATTTACCTTGGCGAGGGGTTTGAAGCCGCCGACGACTGGGCGGCCCTGCTGGCATCTGCCTTTATTGTTTACAATGCCTACCTCATTTTCCGGCCTGCTCTGGGCGAAATTATGGACGAGCATCTGCACGGCGAAATGATTGAGGAGATAAGGGCTATTTCAGAAAAAGTAGAAGGCATTATCGATACGGAGAAGTGCTACATAAGAAAAACCGGGATGACTTTTCATGTCGACCTCCATATAATAGTGAAATCGGATATTTCTGTAAAGAGAGGACACGAAATTGCCCATAATCTCAAAAAACGTCTTCAGGAGGAAATCCCTCAGATAGAGGATATTCTCATTCATGTGGAACCGGACGCATAAAAGAAGAAAAGCCTCCTGAAGATCAAGAGGCTTTCTTTACTGTTAAACAGGTGTATGAATAAATTTGTGTTATGTAATGCTATATACCCCAAACGCACGAGAGGTAACCCCCGGCCGTCAAAATATTTGTTTTAATTTTCAGGCTTTATAATATCCTCAAAAAAACATGGTAAGAGTGCTTTTTGTATGCTTAGGAAACATTTGCAGGTCGCCCATGGCGGAGGCAGTTTTCAAAAAGATTGTAAAAGACCGGATGTTGGAAGATAAGTTTTTCGTGGACTCCGCCGGCACCTCCCGCTACCACATAGGGCAGGATCCGGACCCCCGCACGATCTCCTGTGCAACGAGCAACACCACGCCTATCTACCACAAGGCACGGCAGGTTACCAGCCACGACTACCACGAATTCGATTTTGTGCTCGTGATGGACAAGAATAACTACAGGGATACCGTTGAAATTTTCGGAAAACAGCACCCAAATTTCTATCTGATGCGGGATTTCGACGATGAGGCGGATGTGGCTGATGTTCCCGATCCATATTTCGGCGGCATGGATGGTTTTCAGGAGGTGCACGATATACTGGTAAGATCATGCAATAAATTACTTGATCATATCATTGAAACTAAAAGTCTCTGATGTTCAGCGAAGATTACGACTCTTTTTTCACAACCGTGTTATTTCGGTGCCTCGGCAGGGAAATAGATGAAGTAAACTTTACCTTTCTGGGGGGAGGTTGCATCAACGAAACAGTAAAGCTCTCTTGCTCCGAGGGCTCCTTCTTTCTGAAATGGAACCAGAATGCCCCTGAAGATATGTTCCCCAAAGAAGCGGCTGGCCTGGCATTGCTGGAGCACACGGGCAAAATCAGGGTGCCGCAGGTCGTGGGACATGGTGAAGCTGATGGTAAATCTTACCTGCTGCTAGAATATTTGGAGCCCGGGCGACGGCGAGACAACTACTGGGAAACTTTTGGCCGCAACCTGGCCCAACTACACCAATGCACCGCGCCTTCCTTTGGCCTCAACCACGACAACTACATTGGGAGGCTTCCTCAAAAAAATGAATCGAAGAAAAATTGGTGCGAGTTTTTCATTGAATGCCGATTGAAGCCGCAGGTGGGCATGGCATTGTATAACCAGCTGGTCGATGCGCGATTGCACCAAAGTTTTGAAGACCTGTACGCCAGGTTGCCCGCACTGCTTCCGCAAGAGCTGCCTGCCCTGCTGCACGGCGACCTGTGGAGTGGCAATGTGCACACTTCGCCCGATGGCCACGCCTGCCTCATAGACCCGGCGGTGTATTTCGGCCACCGCGAAATGGACCTGGCGTTCACCAAATTGTTTGGAGGCTTCGACCCGATTTTCTACCATGCTTATCACGAGCAATTTCCGCTGCATCCAGGCTGGGAAGATCGTCTGGAAATCTTCTCGCTATACCCGCTTATGGTGCATGTTAACCTCTTTGGCCTCTCATATATGCCCGCTGTAGAGCGTACGCTGAAACATTACATATAGATTACTTTTTGCAGTTCGCTTGGTTATGCAAACGATTTAGATGTATTTTTAGGCCTATTTTAGCATTAACCCAAAAAACATACTTAATGGTAAACAAGAGTAAATTGGGCCAACCCGTTGGCACTACCCTTGATCGTTTCATAAAAAACAAGCAAGACGAATTTCCTTTCGCAACCGGTGAGTTATCCCAAATATTGCGGGACATCGGCCTTGCCGGCAAAATTATAAACCGGGAGATAAGCCGCGCCGGATTGGTGGATATTGGCGGCCCCGTTGGCGAGCAAAACGTGCAGGGCGAAGACCAACAAAAGCTGGACGTTATTGCCAACATCAGGTTCAAGCGAGCGCTGAGAAACGGTGGTGAAGTGTGTGCCATAGTTTCGGAAGAAGACGACGGCATTATAGACCTCAACAACCCGAATGGCAGCTACGTGGTGGCTATTGATCCGCTCGACGGCTCGTCGAACATCGATGTGAATGTTTCCATCGGAACCATCTTTTCCGTTTACCGCAGAATTTCGCCTGCCGGCAGCCCCGTTCAGAAAGAAGATGTGCTGCAACCGGGCAAAGAACAGGTGGCAGCAGGCTACCTGCTCTACGGGTCTTCAACCATGCTGGTATACACCACCGGCCATGGCGTAAACGGATTTACGTACGATCCGTCGCTGGGCGAGTTCTTCCTTTCTCACCCCAACATGAGAACCACGCTTACGGGCAGCATCTACTCTATCAACGAGGGATCTTACCACAATTTTGACCCGGGCATTCAACGGTACGTACAAAACTGCAAAGACATGTATTTAACCGCACGCTACATTGGCTCATTGGTGGGCGACTTCCACCGAAACCTGCTAAAAGGAGGCATTTACATTTACCCGCGCACTACCGTGGCACCGTCGGGCAAATTGCGGTTGCTTTACGAGTGCAATGCACTTGCATTTATAGCTGAACAAGCGGGAGGATGCGCCACCGATGGGCGGGGCGGCAGGATACTGGACATTGTACCGACCGAACTGCACCAGCGAACACCGTTTTTTATTGGTTCAAGAAAAATGGTAGAAGAAGCGGAAAGTTTCAATCTCCAGCCTCACGAAATCGCTCACGCAGGCTGATTTTCTCCAATTGCCTGTCGACGATGGCCTGCGACAGGCAATTGGCTACTTCATCGGGCGGCGTTTGCTCGAGTATCTCCATCACCCGTTTCTCGGGCAGGTCGATCCTGTATAGTACGTTCAGCAGTTGGTCAAACGATTGGTCGAGCATTCGCCGAACCACCGGCGTTAATAGCTGAACGAGGTAAAGGCGTGGATTTGTTTGCTCTGCCAGGTCCATGGCGGGCCCGGGCAAATCAAAATGTCTTTCAAGCAATTGTAGCCCTTGTCCCGTCAGCCTTTCAGCATTCATTCCTTATCGGCACTTTTCTTTTTTGCAGCGGATTTCTTTGCCGGCTCTTTTGCCTCGGCTCCCTCCTTTTTGACGGGTTTCTCCGCAGCCTCTTTGGCAGGCTTATCGGCTTTTTCCGCGGCAGGTTCTTCCAGCACTTCAGGGGCTTCAGAGGCCAGTATGCTGTACCAGTTTACGAGCTTCTTGATGTCGGAAACGTACACTCTTTCGGAGTCGTAGTTGGGCAACACGTGCTTTAAAAATGCCTTCAGCTCATCGCCGTCGGAGTTTTTGTTCAGCCCGGTGTCACCTTTAAACTCTTTGTGAATTTTGCGAAGCACCTCCTCAAGCGCTACTGTACCTTCGGCATCGGTAGTGTAAATAGAAATTTCGTGAAGCACCGAAACTTTCGAATTGGCATTTACTATCAGCTTTGCCTTCTTTTCGTCCAGCGACTCCAGGATAACGCCGCTCCTGGTGGGATTCAATACTTTGAATAGTCCGCCTTTGCCGGATACCGTTGCAATTTCTTTAAACTCCATGTGTTTCTTTTTACGGCCGCAATTTTAGAGATTTTGCTTTCATGATTCAAACCGCTAGTTTGTTTTTTCGCGAAAAAGCTTGTTTGCTTCTTCTATATAACCCAGCAATTCCTCCTTTCCCAGCTTGCTTTCCGACGAGGTAACAAACATAGGAGGCAGAAAAGCCCAGTACTTCAGCAGCTCCTTTTTATACGCTGCTACCAGCGATTGGGTAGTATTTTTCGATTGTTTGTCGGCTTTGGTAAAAACAACCGACAACGGTATATGTTCCCCGCCTGCCCAGTTTAAAAACTCAAGGTCTATTGCCTGTGGCGACAGCCTCGAATCGACCAGCACAAATAAGTTGCACAGGTTGGCTCTTTCCAGCAAATATCGTCTGTTCATTTCCTCCCACTTGGCCTTATCGGTTTTGCTTACCCTTGCCCAGCCGTAGCCCGGCATGTCCATTAGCAGCCAGTCGTCATTAATCAGAAACTGGTTCAGCAGCTGCGTTTTGCCGGGCGTGGCTGAGGTCTTCGCCAGCTTATTGTTGTTGGTGAGCATGTTGATGAGCGACGACTTGCCCACATTGCTTCGGCCGATAAAGGCATATTCGGGGAGAGGAGATTCCGGACAACTTTTCACATTACTATAGCTGGCTAGAAACCGGGCTGTGTTTATCCGCATGTTTTTCTTTTAAGCGGTTAAATCTCAGACTACGAAAAATAAAAACCAAAAAATATGCAAAAACAAGAGCGGAAATTCTGAACCAAAGAAAATCAAAGTAGTTTTGTCGTCAATTATAATCATGTGCCGTCCTGTTGGTTTTTCGCCGGCAGAACGGCATGTTAAATTTTACAGAATTCTAATGACTGTAGTTCCTTATAAAGAAAAAGAGAGTGGCAAAAAGGCACAGGTCGCCGAAATGTTCAACAACATTAGCAAGCGATACGACTTTCTCAACCACTTTCTCAGCCTTGGTATCGATATCCTCTGGCGAAAAAAGGCCATTAAGGAGCTGCGGGCACTTCAGCCAAAGCAAATACTTGATATCGCTACCGGCACCGGCGACTTCGCCATTGAGGCGCTTGCCCTAAAACCCGACAAGGTAACCGGCGTTGATATTTCAGAAGGCATGCTGGAGTTCGGCCGGAAAAAGCTGGCACAGCGAAACCTTACCGATAAAATTGAGCTGAGGCTGGGCGATTCAGAAAAGTTGCTCTTCGACGACAATACCTTCGATGCTGTGATCGTTGCATTTGGAGTGCGGAACTTCGAAAACCTTGAAAAAGGGCTTGCCGATATGTTTCGTGTGCTGAAACCAGGTGGAAAGGTAGTGGTGCTGGAATTTTCGACACCGCGGCGTTTCCCTATGAAACAGCTTTACAGTTTTTATTTTAAGTACATATTGCCTATTATAGGAAGGCTTATTTCCAAAGACAGGGCAGCTTATACTTACCTGCCTGAGTCGGTCAGGGCTTTTCCTGACGGGCCACTTTTTACGAGTATCCTGAATAAAGTTGGATTCAATAAAACGATATGCAAGCCATTAACCTTCGGAATTTGCTCCATCTACACAGGCATCAAATAGGCCTGTTATGTTTGCTGTTAATTTCGCTGGTTCAGCCTGCCAGGGCACAACAAAGCACCACCATTAACCTGCCCAACTATACCGAAAGGTTTCTGCACTATGGCTTTGGCATGGCGCTGCATTCCTCACGCTATGCAATTCAGTATTCCGATAAGTTCGGATCCGCTGAGCTCGACACGCTCCACTCCATTGTACCCGTGGGTATGGGTGGATTTAAAATCAGCTTTATTTCTAATTTCAGAATGCTCCAATACCTCGACTTTCGGGCGTTGGTTACTGTGGGTTTTTATGAAAACAAACTGCGGTACCGCTCCATTACCGGAAATACCCTCGAAGAACTTGTGGATGCCACCATGGTAGAGATACCGCTGCTGTTCAAGTACAGATCGGTTAGGCGCGAAAACATTGGCATGTACCTTATCGGCGGCATCACCCCGGCTATTGAAGCACGTGGAAAAGACGACAAAGCAGAGGCCAGAGAGCGCCTGCTAACACAGAGCAGAACACTGGCTGTGGAAGCTGGCGTAGGCTTCGACCTCTACTACCCGCTGTTTAAATTTTCTCCGGAAATACGGTACTCGTGGGGGCTGACCAATATTTTGCTGACGGAGGAAGAAAACAGGTTCAATGCTGGCCTCAAGCGCATTACGCCGCACAACATTACCATTTACATCACTTTTGAGGGAGGACCTTCTTGATTTCGGATTTTGGATTTGTCGATTTCGGATTTGCTGAGACGCTGGCAGTGGTGGGTGCAGGTGAGACCGGTGTTTAAACAAGCCCGATCACTGGTGACCGAACATCCCTATCAAAAGAACCTTGTTCGCTATTTCTTAAAGCGCGAAATTCCGCCCCGATAACGGCTAACAGTTAACCATTAACTTTTCATCATGAAAAAAATCGCGCTCATTACAGGCGCCACATCCGGCATTGGCGAAGCAACCGCCCGCTACCTCGCCGAAGATTTTGCCCTGATCCTTTGCGGGAGAAGAAAAGACCGGCTTGAAAAGCTCGCTGCAACGCTTCAGTCGAAAACTGAAGTAACAACACTCAGCTTTGATGTAAGAGACAAGCCCGCTGTTGACGCTGCCATTGGATCGCTGCCCGAAAAATGGAAGCAGGTGGAAGTGCTGGTAAACAACGCAGGCAATGCCCACGGTCTCGATTTTGTTCACGAAGGAAACACCGACGACTGGGATGCAATGCTCGACATTAACGTAAAAGGACTGCTGTACGTGAGCAAAGCTGTAATGCCGGGAATGGTGAAGCGCAAAAAAGGTCACATCGTCAATATTGGGTCAATTGCTGGCAAGGAGGTATACCCAAAAGGCAACGTGTACTGTGCCAGCAAACATGCCGTTGATGCCCTAACAGATGGCATGCGCCTCGACCTGAACCCTTACGGCATTAAGGTAACGGGCATTCACCCCGGCCTTGTAGAGACCGAATTTGCGCTGGTAAGGTTTAAGGGTGATGCTGAACGGGCAGGCCAAACCTACAAGGGCATGAAACCGCTAACAGGCGACGACGTGGCTGACGTGATCCGGTTCGTAGTAACGCGGCCAGCACATGTGGTGCTGAGCGACATTATCTTGCTGCCGACAGCGCAAGCCAGTGCCACCACAGTACACAGGGAAACAACTTAGAGCCGGGCGATTTCAAGGACTGTAAGCGTCACAGCTCCGACTCAAAGGGAAAGGGCATAAGGTCGCTCGCCTTGTCGATAACTATCACCTTGTCGTGCGGGTACAGCAGCAATAGCTGGAACGCCTGCCCTTGCTTGTGCTCCATCTCGAGCATCACCTGGCGGCAGCCACCGCATGGATGCGCCGGCTCGGCATTTTCAGACCCCCGGTGGTAAGCCACTACAGCCAGCTTCATGATCTTGGCCGCGGCGTGGTTTGAGGAAGCGTGAAACAAACATACCCTTTCTGCACAAAGCCCCGCCGGAAAAGCCCGGTTCTCCTGGTTGGAGCCTGTCACAATGCTTGAGTCGGCTAGCAAAGCGGCTGCACCCACCTGGAAGTTGGACCACGGGGAGTAGGCTGTAAATCTTGCTTTTTTTGCGCTGTCTATTAGCAGCTGGTCTTCCGCCGGCATTTGCGCAAGCTGCATTTCGGTATAACTAATTACAATCTTCTTTCTGTTTTCCATAATGCTTGGGTGTGGGGTTCATTATACTCATTTATTAGGTGAAAAGTTTTAACACCTCCCGGAAATGGGCTAATTTTCCCGCGTTTTAACCCAAAACGTTTATGGCGAAGCACATTCTTTTACTTGGAGCCGGCCGGTCCTCCTTTTCCCTCATTCAGTATCTTATCCAACATCTCGAAACTTATGACTGGGAACTAACCATCGGCGACCTCGACGTGAGCATGCTCAGCAAAAAGGTAACCTCCAGCGAAAGAGTGCGTACTATCGTGTTCGACATTTTTAACGAAGAGCAGCGAATGAACGAAATAATGCGAGCTGACCTCGTTATCAGCATGCTACCCGTAAAATTTCACATCATGGTGGCCGAGGTTTGTGCTTCCCGCGGCATCAATATGCTTACTGCCTCGTATGTGAGCGACGAGATAAAAGCCCTCGACGAAAAGTTTAAGGCTAAGGGAGCTGTGTGCATTATGGAGCTTGGGCTCGACCCGGGCATCGACCATATGTCGGCCATGAAAGTGCTGGACAGGATAAAAGACAAAGGCTACAAGCTGCATGCGTTCGAAACATTTACCGGCGGGCTGCTCGCCCCCACCAATGAAGACAACCCATGGGAGTATAAATTTACCTGGAACCCGCGAAACGTGGTGCTGGCCGGACAGGGCATTGTGAAGTTTATACAGGAGGGTCGCTTTAAATATATCCCCTACCACAAAGTATTCAGAAGAACGGAGGTAATTCACATCCCCGGCTATGGTTATTTTGAAGGCTACGCCAACAGAGATTCATTAAAATACATCGAATCGTACGAGCTGCAGGACATAGAAACGCTTTACAGGGGAACACTGCGCAGGCCCGGCTTTTGCAAAGGCTGGGACATTTTTGTGCAGCTTGGCGCCACCGACGACACGTTCAAAATGGAAAAGGTGAGTGAGATGACGCACCGCCAGTTTATCAATTCCTTCCTTTACTTCAACCCGCACGACTCAGTAGAATTGAAGCTGGCTCACTACCTGAATATCGACATGGAGTCGGAGGAGATGTATAAGCTGAAGTGGCTGGGTGTGTTCGACGATGAGCTGGTAGGGCTGAAAGAGGGAACGCCGGCACAAATACTGGAGCACATCCTTAAAAAGAAATGGACGCCAAGGGAGGACGAAAAGGACATGATAGTGATGTGGCACAAGTTCAACTTCAGGGAAGGTGACAATATGCGGGAAATACAGGCGCACATGGTAGTGCAAGGCGACGACGCCAACAACACCGCCATGGCAAAAACCGTAGGCTTACCGCTGGGTATCGGGGCAAAAAATATACTTACGGGAAAAATTAACCTAACCGGTGTGCAAATACCCACCCGCCGCGAAATCTACAAACCGGTGTTGCAGGAGCTCGAGCAAATGGGCTTTGAGTTCAGCGAACGGGAAGTGGGGAGGGCGGAAGAGGTTAAGTTCTGAGTTTTGAGTTTGAAGTTTTTAGTCCAGACACATTACCAACTTCAAACTAAAACCACAGGCTCCCCTTTAAAGGCCCTAACCTTGGTACTACGAACTTGGAACTCAGAACTGAGAAACTTGAAACTCAGGACTTAGGACTCAGAACTTCAAACTTAAATAGTAGTCCCCAAGCAACTTCTTAAACTCCGGCGTGTATTCATTATCCGCTCCCCGGATAACCAGTTGGTCCTGCTTGTGTGTGGCTTTATCCCGGCCGTAGGCGGTAATCATCCGGAAGATGGCCCCGTCGGACTTGTTTCTGATCACCACATTTTTGTTGGGATACAGCCGGTGTCTTTCCGCCATTCGCTCAAACTGGCCCGATTCTTAAGGTGGATACAACACATAAAACAGTCCGCCGGCGGCCATCAGCTTATCCTCCACCTCCACCAGGTCGTTCATGGAGAGGCTGTAGGTATGTTTGGCCAGGTTTAGCTGCAGGTCGTCGGAAGGCAGGTAATTGGTGTAAAACGGCGGGTTGGACACTATCAGGTCGAACCTGCCCGTGGATTGCGCAGCAAAGTCCTGTATGGTTTCATTTTTTATGGAGACACGGCTACTCCATGGGCTTTCCTCAATGTTTTCTTTGGCCTGTTTAAATGAATCAACGTCGGCTTCAACTGTGGTAATGTGGGCGGTAGTACGCTGGGCCAGCATAAGCGCAAGCAGGCCCGTTCCGGAGCCTATGTCGAGGATTTGCTCTGCCCCGGCTTTCTCAGCAATAGCCCCGAGCAAACACCCCTCGGTGGTTACCTTCATGGCGCTTTTGTCCTGGTTGATGCGGAACTGCTTGAACTGAAAGTAGGTATTAGGCATGGGATGTGGGGTATGGTGGTAAGATGGGAAAAGGTGATCAATTTTTTTTCACAAAGGCGGTGACCTTCGATCATTTATTTCAATATCTCATGGTTGCAGCTCTAAAAATACCAAAAAGTAGGTATAAATTTTTAAAGCAAATGCCTCTTCTTTGATCCCATAATTACTACCGTATGAAAAGCACTACCAAACGTCGTATGTCCACAGAAGACTACAAAAGCTCTTCTGTCATCAGCCTCATTACAAACTATAAAAGGAGGGGCATGTTTGAGGCCCGCCTTGTGGAAAGCAAGAACGAAAAGAAAAACTATGTATACCTGAAAGTGGGTGAAGAAGATTTTTATATCGACCTGGAAGAAAACGAAATACTGGCCGGTCTCTTTTCCGAAAAGGAGATGGTAAACATTATAGAAAACCTCATTGTTGAGAACCTCAGGCTCGAAACCAATCTGCGCATCGCATCCAAGCGGCTGTCGGAGACCGAGCACAAGGTATTGGAGCTATCGGCCAAAGGGTACAGCAGCCATGAGCTGGAGGCAAAGCTGGAGCTTTCGGGCGATGACATTGAAGCCGCTAAAAACAGCGTTTGCCAAAAACTCAACAACGAAAACTTTAACCAGCTTGTGAGGCTATTGCGCGAAAAGAAACTTCAGTAGTTAGTTAGGTAGTAGAATCCCTTTTAAAGACCTCAGCGTGCTGAGGTTTTTTTATTCTCACCCCACAGCGGTCTCAAAGCCATGGTCTACCAGCAGCCGCGGCGCCATGGCAGCCTGTACCGCCAGCTGGTCGCAGCGCTCGTTTTCGATGTTGCCGGCGTGGCCCCTCACCCACCGGAATTTGATTTTATGCGGCGCAGCCACTTTCAGATACTGCTGCCACAGGTCTGCATTTCTTCACCCAGCCAAACACCCACCCCTTCTCTACCGAATTAACTACATACTGTGAGTCGGAGTATATTTCCACCTCCAGGCCAGGCCTTTTTAGTGCCTCCAGGCCTCTAATCACAGCCAGCAACTCCATCCGGTTGTTGGTGGTCATCCGAAAGCCCTCACTTAGCTCCTTCCGCTTGTCTTTATACAAAAGCACCGTGCCGTAGCCGCCCGGACCGGGATTGCCTTTTGCTGCGCCGTCGGTATACATTATCACCTTCATGCCAGCAGGTTGTTTTTAAACAATTTAATGGCGATAGAAAGAAGAATGATACCGAACACTTTCCTCAGGATATTCAATCCGGCCTTGCCCAGCTTTTTCTCCAGCCAGGTGGTGGTTTTCAACGTAACGTAAACGAAAATGAGGTTCAGCACTATCCCCACCAGTATGTTGGGCATCGAAAACTCGGCACGCAGGGAGATGAGCGTAGTCATGGTGCCGGCACCGGCTATCAGCGGAAAAGCAATCGGCACAATGGAACTGGAGGAGCTTTCGGCCTGCTCGTGTTTAAAAAACTCAAGGCCCAGAACCATCTCCATACCTATAAAAAACATAATGAGCGCCCCTGCTAGTGCAAACGATTTCACATCCACGCCAAACAGGGCAAGTATCGACTCTCCCAGGAACAGGAAAGCGATCATGATAACACCCGACACAATAGTAGCTTTTTCCGACTGGATGTGGCCAACCTTCTGCCGCAATGAAATAATGATGGGGATGCTTCCCAAAATATCGATTACCGAAAACAGGATAAGCGAAACGGAGAGAATTTCCTTAAAGTTGAACATACATGGCCTGAGATAAGGGCTGCGAAGTTTGTGAGGATGCGGGGCTAATCAAAATTTTTTTTCAGAAAAGAACGGAACGATTCAATTTCCTTTTTCTTAATCGAGGGAAAATTGGCTATGCGAACCGTTGTTTCTTTCCATTCTCCATAGCCGTTGCCGATGATAAAGCCGGCGTCGTACGACTTTTCCTTCAGCTTTTTCAGCAGGTCTCCTTCCGCTTTCAATGGAATAACTGTGGCGGAGCGTACCGCTTCGTTCTCCACCAAATGACTCCAGGAGTCGAACCGACCTAGAAACTCAGTCCATTCCGCATATCTTCCCCTTACCTTTTTCTCCACCAGCGAAATGTGCTTACGAGCTTCCATTACGCGAAACAGAAGGTAAATGGCCAAAACATTTGGCGTATAGGGCGTTTGGTTTTGGCGGCTGTTTTGCAATGAAAACAGAAGGCTGTTGTAGTGGTTGTTTTCGCCAATTTTTTCGGCCTCCTGTATAGCCCTCGGCGATAACGCCATCAAACCAAGCCCCGCGGGTAATCCGAAGCCCTTCTGCACAGATGCAAACCATACATCGGCGAGCCTGAATGGCAGGTGAACGGCCGCCATGCTCGACGTGGCATCCACGGCGATCAGCTGCTCGGGGTACTGTTTTCTCAGCAAAGTCAGCTCCATATCGCCCACAGCAGTACCGTTAGACGTTTCGTTGTGCGTCAGGCAAATAACGTTGGTGTTTTTAGAAAGAAGCAGGCCTTTCACGGGCAGCGATTCTTCAACATCGAAAGACGTGGCGCTTACCTCCACGCCCAGCTTGCTGGCATATTCGCACCATTTGGCCCCAAAGGCCCCGTTGAACAGGTGGAAGCTCTCCCGTGCCGTAAGGCTTTGCGCAATAATTTCCCAACATTCGGTAGCCGATGAGGTGAAAACAATCTCGTAGTTTTCGGGTATATCCAGTTTCTCCTTCAGCAGCTTTTTTGTCTTTCTGAAAAGCTTCATGAAGTCTTCGCTCCGGTGGTTTACCGAAAGAATTCCCTCCATGTAGCCATCGTAGAAGTACTCCGGCACTTTGGCGTTTACCCTCGAAGGGCCAGGGTAGAAAGAAATGCGACTCATTTGTTTTCCAGTAGATATTGAATGGCAAGCTTATATCCGGCCAGCCCCAGTCCGCTAATGATGCCCGCACAGTTTTTGGTAAGATAACTATGGTGCCTGAAGGCCTCCCTTGCATAGATATTTGAAATATGAACCTCTACCACGGGCGTTTCAATGGCTGCTATGGCATCGGCAAGGGCCACGGAGGTGTGTGTGTAGGCTCCTGCGTTAAGCACTATTCCCTTATAGGAGAAGCCGATCTTGTGCAGGTAGTCGAGCAGTTCACCCTCATGGTTGGACTGAAAGTACTGCAGGTCTACTGAAGGAAACGCCTGCTTGAGAGACTCGAAGTAGCTTTCGAAAGACTGCGCCCCATAGATGCTTTTTTCTCTAACGCCCAGCAGGTTGAGATTTGGCCCGTTAACGATACTGATTTGCATAGCGGATAGATCAGGTTCTGATTCTTTTTCCAAAGTAAGCGATAATGCGCTTTTGGCACTACAATTTGTCCTAAATTTACCGCTAATGGCCTGGGAACTCTACATCAAGCAATTTAGAAACTACCTGAAGCTGGAGCGCTCGCTGGCAGCCAACTCTATTGAGGCCTACCAGCACGATGTGGTGCTTTTCACACAGTTTATGGACATCGCGGGGCTCAGCATATTGCCGCAAACCACCACGGCAGTACACATTCACGATTTCCTGGAATATGTAAACGAGCTGGGGATGACGCCCCACACGCAGGCGAGGGTAATCTCGGGGCTGAAGTCGTTCTTTCGTTTTTTGCTGCAGGAGGGCGACATCGAAAAAGACCCCATGGTGCTGATTGAGTCGCCAAAGCTGGGCCGCAAACTGCCCGACACGCTCGACTACCACGAAATTGAGCAGTTGCTGGCCGCCATCGACCTCTCAACACCGGAAGGCATGCGCAACCGCTCCATTATCGAAACCCTGTACGGCTCTGGGCTGCGGGTGTCTGAATTGGTGGGCCTGAAGCGGGAAAACGTGTACCTCGATGTGGACTTCCTGCGGATTTTTGGCAAGGGCAGCAAAGAGCGGCTGGTACCCCTCGGCAGCGACTCCAAAAAATACCTGAAAATGTATATGGAAGAAGTGCGGGTGCATGTGCCGGTGAAGCCCGGCCACGAAGCATTTGTGTTTCTGAACAGGCGGGGCTCGAAGCTGAGCAGGGAGTTTGTGTTTATGATGATAAAGGCGCTGGCGGAAAAGGCCGGCCTGAAAAAGAGTATTAGTCCGCACACTTTCAGGCATTCGTTTGCCACGCACCTGATTGAGGGCGGCGCCGACCTGCGGGCCGTGCAGGAAATGCTAGGGCATGAATCGATTACCACCACTGAAATTTACACCCACCTCGACCGGGACTACCTGCGGCAGGTGATCAACCAGTTTCACCCGAGGAGTTGATGACTTTGCAGAAAATATACAACCAATAAAGACCAACTATATGAGATCAAGAATAGCTGTTGCATTTACAGTGTTTACATTTTTTTCGTGCTCACAGGAGGCTACCGTAAACGTTTCGCAGCCGGTGGCCAATCCCCTTGAAGGAACCTGGCAGCTTATAGCCGGCACCATTATCGAGAATGGCGACACTACGGTAACTGACTTCAACCAGAATATCTCCTTTATCAAAATAATTAACGGCACGCACTTCGCCTTTTTGCAGCACGATCTGAATAACGGCAAGGATTCCACCGCTGTTTTTGTGGCGGGAGGAGGCCGCTACACGCTTACCGACAGCGTGTATACCGAGCAGCTGGAATATTGCAGCGCCCGTGACTGGGAAGGCCATGATTTTTCGTTTGTAGTAACCATAAAAAACGACACGCTTGTTCAAAGCGGAGTTGAAAAGATTGAAAGCGCCGGGGTAGACAGGATCAACGAAGAGCGGTACGTGAGGGTAAGCAGGTAAGTCCCGGATGGAAAATTAGAGCGCCACCGAAGATTTGAACTGCCTTTTCAGAGTTCTTTCTTTTCTTTGCCACCAAATTCATTTGCATGTATCGTTTGCTCATCAAACCGCTCCTCTTTTCCTTCAACCCCGAAAAAGCCCACTACATGGCCATGGGCTGGCTCAGTTTTTTTTGCAAAATACCCGGCGGCAGTTGGCTGCTGCGATCCATGTTTTCCTACAAGAATACTTCGTTGGAAAGGGAGGTGTTTGGCATCCGGTTTCCTAACCCCGTAGGGCTGGCGGCCGGCTTCGATAAAGACGCCCGGTGGATCGATTCGCTGGAAAACGTCGGCTTTGGCTTTATTGAAATTGGCACCGTAACACCAAAGCCGCAGGAGGGCAATCCGAAGCCAAGACTGTTCAGGCTACCTGAAGACCAATCGCTCATCAACCGTATGGGTTTTAACAACCAGGGAGTGGACGCAGCAGTGGCACGCCTCAAACGCCGCGAAAGCAGGATCATCGTGGGTGGCAACATTGGCAAGAACAAAGTGACGCCCAACGAAGAAGCCACCGGAGACTACCTTTACAGCTTCGAAAAATTGTATGACGTGGTCGACTACTTTGTGGTGAATGTAAGCTCGCCCAATACGCCCAACCTTCGCGACCTGCAGGAAAAGGAACCGCTGAAAGCCCTGCTCTCCACCCTGCAGCAGGCGAATGAGAAGAAAGCAAAAGCCAAACCGATCCTTCTTAAAATAGCTCCCGACCTCACCAATTCGCAGCTCGACGATGTAGTGGAAATAGTAACCGAAACCGGCATAGCGGGCATTATCGCCACCAACACCACCATTAGCCGCGATGGCCTGGCTACACCAAAAGCCACCATAGAAGCTATAGGTGCCGGCGGGCTGAGTGGCAAAACAGTCCGCACTCGCTCTACGGAGGTAATCCGGTACCTACACGAAAAAACAGGCGGGAAAACGCCCATCATCGGCGTTGGTGGTATTTTTACGACTGAAGATGCAAAAGAAAAGCTAGCAGCGGGTGCCTCGCTGGTGCAAGTATACACCGGCTTTATCTACGAAGGCCCGGGAATGGTAAAAAAGATACTGAAGGCATTGTAGCAGCGCTGATTTTTCGCATTATCTTCCTTCCTCAACAAGAAGTGAGTGCATCTTTTTCAGCCTTACTCTAAAAGTTGGCAGTTCATTTTTTATCACATTCCACACAACGGCAAATCTGTCCCAAAATACTCATGAGTAAGTCTATTTCTCATTCCTTTAATCAAATTCCAGGAGATGTCAGATTCCTTTTCCTTCACATCGTCAGGAAGTCAGCTTATCCGTTTGATGACTGGTCGTGGTGCCCCGTTGCGTGGGAGTGGCCTACCTGCTAACTGGCAGTCCAGGAAGCGGGACGCTTCAAGAGCGGAGGTCCAAGCGGACGCTTGAACCATGAAGTGAGGTATCGTCACCGTGCGAGCGATGCCTCCACCTCCCATCCAAATAATTATTCGAATAATACTAATCACCAGTTAATCAGAGTTCTAATAAATACCTCTCCACATACCTGCTTGGCGAGTTGAAATGCTGCGGGAGGATTGCTATTTTTGAGATTCATTACTTTTACAGGGAGAGTCCCCTTACATGGCACAAAACACGTACAAGAGCAAAACGCTTAAAAAAGAAGATGTTAAAAAGGAAAAGAAGGCACTCAACTTTACCTTCTTTAAAGACCGGAGAACCCACCTGGCCGCTGGCTTTTTCCTTTTAATACTGGCCATTTTTCTCTTTGTGTCCTTCATAAGCTATTTGTTTACCGGCAAGGCCGACCAAAGCGTAGTCGAATCGTTTTTAGACACCGGCATCCGAAATGCCGGTACCGAGGTGAAAAACTGGCTGGGTTTACTTGGGGCAATGGCCGCCCACTACTTCGTGTTTAAGTGGTTCGGCATTTCCAGTCTGCTTATCCCCCCTTTTCTTTTTGTGGCTGGCTACAAGGTTACATTCAGAAAAGACCTGCTGCCTCCGCTAAGGGTACTTACCTTTTCGCTGTTTTTCCTGTTCTGGATCAGCTTATTGCTGGGGTTCTTCCTACTTTCAAGCGACGAAATTTCCGAGTTTGGCTTCCTTAGCGGCGGCATTGGTTATGAGCTCGGCCTGGTGTTTAACGAATTGATGGGCTGGGGCACCTTTCTCTTTCTTATCTTTTCGTTTTTAGTTTTCAATATCTACTACTTCAACATCACCAGGCTGTTTACCGAAACGGTAAAACCACCTGTTGTATCGCCGGAGCCGGCCCTTGCTGATGGTGCCGCCACCCCAACTGATGAAGACGAGGAAGATGAAATTGATGCTGAAGAAGAACTCAAAACCTGGGCCGTAAAAGAAGCTTCGGGCACAGCCGAAGGCCAGAAAAGCACCGGCTCGATTGAGCTGCTGCTTGACGACGCCCCTATAGGCGTACCGCTGGAGATTGAAGAAGACAAAGAAGCTGAAGAAGAGGTAGACAAGGCACTTAAAAAGATACTGGGTGCTGCCGCTGCTGACCAGCAGGAAGACGCTGAAGATGACGAAGAGGTGGAGCTGGAAGTGGAAGAAGTAGAAGAAGATGTGGTAACATCTAAACTTGAAAACTATGACCCCACGCTCGACTTGCCCAAGTACAAGTACCCGCATCCTGAGCTGCTCGACGACTACCCCAACAACAAAGTACAGGTAACCAAAGAGGAGCTGGAAGCCAACAAGGACAAAATTGTAGAAACCCTGACCAACTTCAAAATCGGGATTTCCAGCATTAAGGCTACCATTGGCCCTACTGTTACCCTTTACGAAATCGTGCCCGAGGCAGGAGTAAAGATTTCAAAAATCAAAAACCTGGAAGACGACATCGCGCTAAGCCTGGCAGCACTTGGCATACGAATTATAGCGCCCATACCTGGCCGGGGCACCATTGGTATTGAAGTGCCCAACAAGAACCGGGAAATGGTAGACATGAAGTCCGTAATCATGACCGAAAAGTTCATGAAAAGCGACAAGGAGCTTCCTGTGGTGCTTGGCAAAACCATTTCGAACGAGGTGTTTGTGCTCGACCTTGCAAAAATGCCCCACATGCTAATGGCCGGTGCTACGGGTCAGGGTAAGTCGGTCGGCATCAACGTGCTCCTAACGTCCCTCATCTACAAAAAGCACCCGTCGCAGCTAAAATTTGTGCTTGTCGATCCGAAAAAAGTAGAACTCACACTTTTCAACTCTATTGAACGCCACTTTCTTGCCAAGCTTCCCAACAGCGAGGAGGCCATTATAACAGACACGAAGAAGGTGATATTCACACTTAATTCGCTCTGTATTGAAATGGACCAACGGTACGACCTGCTGAAGGACGCCGCTTGCCGCAACATCAAAGAATACAACAACAAGTTTGTGAACCGCCGTCTCAACCCTACCAAGGGCCACCGGTTTTTGCCTTACATAGTTGTAGTAATAGACGAGCTTGCCGACCTGATGATGACCGCGGGCAAGGAAATCGAAACACCTATTGCGCGGTTGGCACAGCTGGCAAGGGCTATCGGTATTCACCTGGTGGTGGCTACGCAACGCCCGTCGGTTAACGTAATTACCGGTGTAATCAAAGCCAATTTTCCCGCCAGGCTATCGTTCAGGGTTGCATCAAAAATCGACTCCCGCACAATACTGGATGCCGGCGGGGCCGATCAGTTGGTAGGCATGGGCGACATGCTGCTTTCCACCGGCAGCGACATTATCCGCTTGCAGTGTGCTTTTGTAGATACCGCCGAGGTAGAAAGAGTTTGCGACTACATAGCGCAGCAACGTGGCTACGATACGGCTTACATACTCCCTGAATTTGAAGGCGACGAGGGAGGAGAAGGCGGACTCTCGGAGGTAGACCTTGCCGACCGGGACGCCCTTTTTGATGAAGCCGCCCGGCTAATTGTTATGCACCAGCAAGGCAGCACATCGCTTATTCAGCGCAAAATGAAGCTGGGCTACAACCGGGCGGGCCGCCTGATCGATCAGCTGGAAGCTGCCGGTATAGTGGGGCCATTTGAGGGGAGCAAAGCCAGAGAGGTGCTGGTAAAAGATGAAATGGAGCTTGAATTTATTCTTAAAGGGCTGGACGATTAATACATTGGCATCAAAATTGGGTAAACGCTAAAGTTCATCTTCGACTTTTTTCTCTTTTCAGTAAATGTGGAGGGGTCGCAACGAAAAGATGTTACTTTTGTAAATCGTATTAACACAGAAACCAAACAAAGAATGAAATTAAAGGCGACTCTGGGTGCAATTGCTCTGGTGGTATCGGCGACAATAGCAATGGCCCAGCAAGACCAGGCAGCACGTGACATCCTGGATGCTATGAGCAACAAATACCGAGCTATTCCGGCCTTCAGCGCCGATTTTACTTATACACTCGAAAATGCTCAGGAAAGTTTAAACGAAGAATTCAAAGGCAAGATTACGGTGAAGGGCGTGAAATACAGGCTCGACCTCGAAGGCCAGGAGATCATTAACGACGGCACAAGTATCTGGACCTATCTTGGCGAGGTAAATGAGGTAACCATAAACAATTACGACCCAAGCGAATCAGAAATTAACCTCAACAATATTTTTGACCTGTACAAAACAGGCTACAAGTACCTTGTAGTGAATGAAATGAACACCCCGGCAAATAACGTGGTAGACCTGGTGCCTGAAGACAAAAACCTCAACTATTTCAAGATAAGAATGGAAATAACGAAGGGAAGTAACGATCTGAAAAGCTTCAAGATATTCGACAAATCGGGGAACCGTTACACTTACGCTATCAACAGCTTTAAGGAACACGCAAGCCTTGACGACAAGCTATTTGTGTTCGACATGAACGCCCACAAAGGCGTGGAAGTGATCGATTTCAGGTAGAAAAATATTCTTGTTGAGTAAATGAATCCTCTGCTCCTGCAGGGGATTTTTTGTTTTGCTTAGTCGCCCTTTCAATTAAAACTCCCTTGCCCTGCCGACATTCCTACCGCAAGCGTCTAGCCCTAATACCGCAAGCGTCTCGCTTGTGGATTCCATATTGCAAGCATCTCGCTTGTGTGCACCACGTCTACTGCCCTGCCTCAAGCGCATCGCTTGTGGAAGCTACCCTAATACCGCAAGCGTCTCGCTTGTGGATTCCATATTGCAAGCGTCTCGCTTGTGGGAGCTACTCCCTCGTAACACTAACAGCGACAACGAATTCCATTTTGAATTAAACCCATCGCCTCGCCCGTCAGCATGCCAGCGGTTGCTTAATTCCGGCTCGGAAGTGCGCGAGATGAGCATCCGCATCACGCGATATTGCTGGCGCACAAAAAAGCCCCCGCTTTATCAACGGGGGCTCTTATATGTATGGCTGCGTGAATATTACCTCACGCTGATACCAATACCCGCACTAACTGTGTTGTACTTCTGTACAGTATAGTCGAAATGCAAGGTAAGAATCGCCAGCTTAAGTCTGCCACCGATTGTTGCCCTTGGTCCGCCAGCACCGGTAAACTCAAGGCTTACAGGATCGCTGAAATTAATTTGCTGGTCTTCTGAAGTGGCTGAATTTTCAACGGTATATTCATAGTCGCCCAGCACATCGAAAGACGATTTCACCATATTTACGCCAATACCAATATAAGGCGTGAAAATTGCCAACTTCTTCGATGCAAGCACCTGAATTGTAGTAGCACTGGTCTTAAATTCAGCAGTGCCATCGCCTGTGAAAGTTGTAGTAGTTGTGCCGTCCGAGTCAACATGATCCACGGTCAGGCCCATTGTAGAAGTAAGCTTTGTGGTTCCAAAAAAGCCTGAGAGGTCGAATGGCAACGCTTTCATGCCGGGAATCCACTGCTTAATATCGTGCATAACACCGATACCAAACATTTTGAAGCTTACGTCATCAAATTGCTGCTCGGGTACAAGGCGCAGTTTCAGGTCTGTATTCTTTATCAGGCCAATACCCAAGTTAAAAGTTGGAGTAGGTACGCCGGTAATAACCGGAACATCATCCAGACTAAACCCTTGAGCTACCGGGAATCTAACCTCATTTTCCAAAAGGATAGTTTCGCCTCCATATTGAAGGCTGGTGTTGGCGGGTATGAAGATTTCAGAACCAGCTTCCGGATCGCCCCCTACCAGCGTGGGTATCATTCCGTCTGCGTCTCCTGACAACTGCATTTTTGTAAACCCGGCTTCGGCAAATCTAAACATCTTGTCTGCATCGGGTATTGCCGCCATGTTGAGCGAAATGGTTAGGTCAACGCCCAGTTTTTTGTGCGTTTGCGCTGTGTTGTACCAACCACCGGCCATGCCGTTGCCAAACGAATTCAAAGCGGGTGCAGCATAGTTCTCCAGGTAGGTGTTAGCGTCGTCGAGACCAGCAGAGAGGATTTCTCCAAAATCCTGCGCTTTACTTTCCTGCACGGAAATCAAACTCACGGCAAGCGCTACCCCAAGCAGTGTAAAAATTTTTGTAAAAGTCGTTTTCATGCGTATTTGTGATTTAGTTTTATTACCAGGTTTAAGTCGTACTGTAAAAAGCCTTTTGAGTAATGAACTCCTTCAAAATTGGCTTGTGATGCTTCTACTTCCTATCACCCAAAAAGGGTATTTTCATAAAAAAGAAATCAGTTGATATAAATCATGGTTCTGAGATTTGATTAAAGCAGCAGGCGTTCTACTTTTGCGCCCGATCAGGAATCATTCTCATTTAAAAGTTAATTTCCAAGTTGGTCCAAAACTCAAATATCAGATTCTTTCAGGAAAAATTGGAAGAATCTCGACTAAAAGTTACACATCAGCGATTAATGGTATATAAAACGGTGGCGAGCACCGAAATACACCCCAGCGCTGAGTGGGTATATGAGCAGGTAAAACGTGAACTACCCACTATTTCGATTGGTACAGTGTACCGTGTGCTTGATACGCTTGTAGAAGCAGGGCTGGTAAAAAAGGTAGATACAACCAATGGCCAGGCCAGGTATGACGCCAAGAGCAAGGAGCATCATCATATCTACATAAAAAACACCAACGAGATCAAGGATTTTGAAAGTGAGGAGCTTTCGCAAATGCTAAAGCAGTTTTTCAGCCAACAAAAAATTGGCAACTTCAAGATCGACGAAATAAAACTGCAAATAACCGGCGAGGTGATCGATCCCGGCCAATCTGTTTCAATCCAATAATCATATATTTTAAAAACTATTTAAGAAGCATGTCATTAGTAGGAAAAAAAGCGCCTGTATTTAAAGCTGCGGCGGTAGTAAATGGTGAAGAGATTGTTGAAGACTTCTCGCTGGAGCAGTTTGTTGGCAAAAATGAAGTAATATTCTTCTTCTATCCGAAAGACTTCACTTTCGTATGCCCAACAGAAATTCTTGCGTTTCAAAGCAAATTAGCAGAGTTCGAGAAAAGAGGAGTAGTGGTTGTTGGCGCTTCAACAGATACTGAAGAAACACACCTTGCGTGGTTAATGACTCCGAAATCGAAGGGCGGAATTGAAGGTGTAACCTACCCGCTGGTGGCCGATACCGCCAAAACGATTGCAAGCAACTACGGTGTGCTGGCCGGCGACTGGAACTACGACGAAGACGGAAAGCTGATTTTCGAAGGTGCTCCGATCGCTTACCGCGGCACGTTTCTCATAGACAAAAAAGGTGTTGTACGGCAGGAAACGATCAACGACCTCCCGTTGGGTAGAAACATCGACGAGTTTATCCGCCTGGTAGATGCGCTCCAGCATGTGGAGAAACATGGCGAGGTGTGCCCAGCCAACTGGGAAGAAGGCAAAGAAGCAATGCAGGCAACCCGGGCCGGTGTAGCTGAGTATCTTTCTAAAAACTAAAGTAAATAGCTTTACCAAACCTGTGCCAATAGCAGGGGTTTTGATTTTTGGTAAAGTTCAATCAAGTTAATAAAGCAGGCCCTCCGCCTTGAGCGGGGGGCTTTTTTGTGGATAATGAAGGCAAATAGCTTTACTAAACTTTCCGGTTGGTTGGCATCCAAACTTTGGCGGTCGAAGATTGGTAAAGCTGAAGCACCTAAAGCGACAGGTTAATCGGCAAGGATGTAGATGCTACGGAGTGTTTTTCTTTAATTTGCGCTCATGATGGATAAGCTCTACCGGCTGGCAGTGGGTGCATACTTCGGGTCGATAAGGCTGGCTGCTTTGTTTAACCCCAAGGCCCGGTTGTTCGTCAGCGGAAGAAAAAATCTATTCGAAAAACTGCGCCACCACCTTCCCCAGGGTGCCGGTCCGCTTTTTTGGTTTCACGCTGCATCTTTGGGGGAATTTGAACAGGGCCGCCCAGTGATAGAGGCTTTAAAAAAGCTGGCGCCGAACGCTCGAGTTCTACTCACCTTCTTTTCCCCGTCGGGTTATGAAGTGAGAAAAGGGTATGCCGGTGCCGATTACGTGTGCTATCTGCCAGCAGAATCTAAAAAGAATGTACAGAAATTTCTGGACCTTGTTAAGCCAGATGTTGCGGTTTTCATTAAATACGAGTTTTGGAAGACCTACATAGAAGAAATCAAAAGGCGGCAAATAACACTCATTTCGATTTCCACCATTTTCCGGCCCTCTCAGTTTTTATTCAGCCCATATGCTGGTTTTTTGCGCAACAGCCTCCATCTGTTCGATCGCTTCTTTGTTCAAAATGAGGAAAGTGCCAACCTGCTCCGAAATATCGGCGTGCGTCAAATTACCATAGCAGGCGACACCCGCTTCGATCGGGTAAAAGAGATTCGGCAACAGGCAAAAGCTATCGATGCCGCGGAGCGATTTAAAAATGAGAAATACCTGATGGTAATGGGCAGTGTATGGCCCGACGACATGGATGTTTTTTTCCCGGTAATAGAAGCGCTCCGGGGCCGGCTCAAATTCATAGTAGCGCCGCACAACATAGAAGCCGCATTTATTGAAAAGCTAACAGCAAGGTTTGGCAGCTCATCCGTTCGCTTTTCCCAGGCTGAGGGAAAGGACCTGGGCAGTTTGCAAATCCTGATTATTGACAACATTGGCATGCTTTCGAGCTTGTACGGATATGG
This sequence comes from uncultured Imperialibacter sp., assembly GCA_965651695.1. Taxonomy (GTDB): domain Bacteria; phylum Bacteroidota; class Bacteroidia; order Cytophagales; family Cyclobacteriaceae; genus Imperialibacter. Next base: position 27,100 of record CBFGTI010000035.1, read on the forward strand.
TGACATGGCTTATGTTGGCGGGGGATTTCACGGCGCACTTCATAATACGCTTGAGCCTGCTACGTTCGGCATACCAGTGGTGTGGGGCGATCATGCGAAAAACGTTAAATTTCAGGAGGTAAAGGGGCTACTGGCTGCCGGCGCGGGTTTTGCGGTACGGTCGTCAGCAGAGTTGCAGCGTTTGCTCGGTGGTTTTTTGGAAAATGATGGTTTAAGAAAAGCCAAAGGAGCCGCGGCAGGCAGTTTTGTTGCTTCCAATACCGGTGCAACGGCTCTCATTGTTGATTTTCTGATGACGAAGCTTGAAAAGAAATGAAGGGACGTGTAATAAAATCGACAGGCAGCTGGTATCAGGTTCTACTTGAAAATGGCAAAGCAATAAGCTGCAGACTGCGCGGTAAATTTAAGCTCGACGATAAAAAGGTTACCAACCCCATTGCGGTAGGCGATGTAGTGGAGGTCGCGGAAGAAGGGACCAATTCCGGTGAAGGAATTATAACAGGGATTCAGCCGAGAGAAAACTACATCATCCGAAAATCACCAAAAAAGCAGTCGCATGGCCACATTCTGGCCTCCAACCTCGATCTTGCCGCCCTTGTGGCGTCGGTTGTTTTTCCCAAAACCTCCCTTGGTTTTATCGATCGCTTTCTGGTATCGGCCGAAGCATACAGGATACCCGCCCTGATCATTTTTAACAAAAAAGACCTTTGGAATGAGGTTGTAAAAAAGCAGGTACAAGAAATTGCGGCTATGTACGAGGGAATTGGCTACGATACCCTCATTATTTCAGCTAACGACAGCAAAGACCTTGCGCTTCTAAGGCGAAAACTCAGCGGCAAAACAACACTCTTTTCAGGCCACTCAGGCGTGGGGAAGTCAACACTGCTCAACAATTTGATTGGCGAAGATCTGCAAAAAATTTCGGCTGTGTCGGCCTTTGCCGATAAAGGCGTGCACACCACCACGTTCGCTGAAATGTTCCACATTGGTAACAGCACTTTTGTAATCGACACGCCCGGCATCAAGGAACTTGCGCTCGCTGAAGTTGAAGAAGACGAACTTAGTCACTATTTTCCCGAAATGAGAGAGTTGATCGGTCATTGCCGGTATCACAACTGCACCCATACCCATGAACCAGGCTGTGCGATAGTGGAGGCGCTTGAGCGTGGGAAAGTGCCGGCAAGCAGGTACCAGAGCTATCTTTCGATGCTTGACGACGAAGACAACAGAAGATAATGAAAGTAAAACAAGGTTTCAGATCGCTGGAGTTCAAAGTAACAGGAGAGCCATATAGCGGGGAAAACGAAGTATTGACGGAGTTGGAAGACGATCTTACTTCAAGAAGGCGATGGCATCAAAGAGGGTACACCGTAAAAAGGTTTTTACCCGAGGGCGTATTTGTGCAGTTTCACGAAGGGCTTCGGGAGCTATTCATTCACTACATGCGAAAGACGGGACTTGAAGTGCCCGGAGACTTTAAGATTAAAAATTACCACCAGTTGGTAAAGGACGACGAGGATATTCACCAGAAGTTAATCGCGCAAACCCGCGCAATTCCGTGGCACCTGCTACCTATCCATTTTACCACGCTGGAAGAACGAATCTCTGAAATCACATCGATCCCTGTTGAATGTAAAAACCCTGCCGATGGTGACAGGTTTTTTTATTTCAGGGTGATAAGGCCCGGTGAAACGGAAAACAACCCACTTCATAGAGACGCCTGGAAACCTGAAAACAAAGGTGCTATTAACATTCACGTACCTATTACCAGCGGGCCCATTAAGTCGTCCCTTATTTTGGCTCCGGGCTCGCACCTATGGCCAGAGTGTGAGCTTATTCGTACGAAAGATGGCGCTGTAATGAACGGCATCAAATGCGAGTTTCCGGGGGTAATTGAATCGCAGAGGCCTGTAAAAATCAAGCGGCCCTTTACCGGACCCAACCGGGTAATGGTATACTCGCCGTATCTTTTGTGCGGGGGTATCACCAACCACAACAGGTCGTTTACGCACATATCACTGGAGATGCGTTTTTGGCGCAAAAAATTTAGTCAGTAAAAAAAGATATAGCCGGCGGCCCCAGCTGAGCTTAATTTTGTATCGGCTTACGAGCCCCAGTAGTTTGTAGAAAGCCGGAACTGCCCCTGTGGAGGCCAGCAAAGCAAGAAAAATATCAGCTTCAGTGAAATTAGCAGAGAAAACAGCCTGCCTGCTCTCATATTTCAGTCTCTGCCGCAAGGCCTTGTTTTCATCTTCCGTTTTATTCAATGCCAAAATTTTTCGGCATACCAGCGAGGTGGAAAAGAGCTGCCTGTCGCTTCGCTTGTAAGCCTGTGCAGAAAGCGAGCTCTCCAGCTTGCGGATAGAAGTAAGTATCTGCGGCTGGTAAGCATACTTGTAATTTCTGGAGGAGCGCACCCAAAAGTCGAAATCTTCGTAAGCAAGTGCTTCATCGTATCCTCCTAACTCATCAAGCACACTTTTTCGCATCATTACCGTGGGTGGGGGTATAAAAAAAGTCCGGATCACGTCTACGTAAACATCGCCCTGCGGAGGGGTGGCGGCTGGAGCAAAATGGTTCTTCAGAAACCTTCCTTCCTTATCGATATACCGGGCGTTGCTATAAATTACACCGTACTCGTCGCCGAGTGATTCAAAAAATTTCACCTGTGCTTCCACCCTATCCTGCAGCAGCACATCGTCAGCTGCAAGATCGATCACGTATTTGCCGGTGGCTCTTTTCAATGCAAGGTTAAAGGCAGCGCAATTTCCCCTATTTTCTGGCAACGCTATGAACGAAACCTCCGGGTTATTTCGCAACAGCGCGGCTATAACTTGCCGGCTGCCGTCGGTGCTTGCGTCGTCTACCACAATTAGCTGTATATTCGCATAGGTTTGGTTCCATACGGAATGCACGGCCTCGGCCACGTAAGGCGCCTGGTTGTAGCAAAGAAGTACGATGGAAACCTGGGGATTCATTTTTTTAGTTAATGTGAATTCTCGCCATCGAAGTTCCGTCTTATTAGCCGGTTTTCAAACTGGCCTGGCGGCCCACACTAAACACACCCTCTCCCCATCCACCGCACCCATCCTTCTTTTGAATGTAGCCAGCCCCGTCTGTTCCGAGCCATGAAGCGACGACTTGCCCAGGTCGAGCACTTTATAGCTCCTGGCACGAGCCCAGGTAGCTAATTCGAATAGCAACATCACCATGGGGCTATAATTTTTGTATGCCGCTGCCGAGCCAGGCAAGTAGTAGTATAGCACCTCTTCGCAAACATGCGAGGTAATGCACGCAGCGACCAGTTCGTCGCCATTTCGTACAGAAAAAGCCCGGTATACTCCTGGCAGCTTTTGAATGGAACGCGACATTTCATCGCTGGAAATATTGATTGTAAGCCCCTGGCCGGTACGGCAGTTGCTCACAAAGGAGTGGACTTCCATTAAACACTCTTCGGGTTCTTCGGCAAACACGAACCCTGCAGCATGGGCTTTTTGAAGCCTTCTTTTCTGGCTAAGGTGCATTCGCTGCCGCACTACTTCGGGCGGGCTCAAAAGCAGGTATTGATGCAGATCGCTGTAATGCGCTACAAAACCGCTTTGAATAAGCACCTCTCTTAGCATCGTTTGCGCACTGGTGGGATACCCGTCAAATGGAGTAAAAATGGTGATTGGTGCTTCCTTTGTCCGCATTTTCACAGAATCAATTAGCTCATGGATTTCGCCAATAGTTACCGCAGCTGAAGCGGAAATTCCCCCAAAGGGGCATTTTGACATACTGGTAAAGACAGTACCAGAGACATGAAAATGGATGACACCAAAAATAACCCCGTTTCTTTCGATGGTAAAAGACAGGAACTTACTTTCAGAAAAATGGTTTAGCAGGTAGTCGGTACGGTGAAACAGTAGCGGCGGGAAAGCCCATCTTCTGCCCTGCAGGCCGATTCCGTTTTCATAGCAATGGGTGTTCATTTGGCTAAAGATAGTTGAAGAAAACTTTTCGGCACTTTAAATCGGCTGGGCATTTGCAGTGTTGTTTTTCTAAAAAACATAAGGGTTCGCTTACGAGCGTTATACGTTTAGCTTTACTTTGCAACAAACAGCGAATAAACAAACATGCGATTGATTTATAAACCAGTAATATTTTCACTTTACCTTTTTGTTCTTGCTTCAGATCTCTTGGCGCAGAATGCACTCCCGCTGTTCGACAACAAAGAAAATACAAAGCTGGTACAGGAGTGTGTAGATCACATTTACAACATGGAGTTTGCCAAAGCCCGTGAAGCTTTCGAGCCAGTAAGAATGAAACTCGATGGGCATCCTGCTATTGACATGATTGAGGCGTTCTTCATTTCGTGGCAGGAAATGCCCTTCAATTCCAACTCGCCCGGCTACCACAGGCACATCGAAAAACTGGAAGCTGTTATCAAAAAGGCCGAGGTTATGCTCGAAAAGGACCCGGAAAACCAGGAGGGGATTTTCTTCGAAATGTCGGCCAGGGGCTTACTTGCCGAATATTATGCCGACGAAGACAGCTACATGAAAGCTGTAGGTGAAGCCAAACAAACGTACGACCTTATTAAAAAAGGGTTTGAGCTAACGAAAGAGAACCCGGAGTTTCTGTTTACAGTGGGGCTCTATAACTATTTTAGGGAAAAGTACCCTGAAAGGCATCCGGTATACAAACCTTTTCTTTGGTTTTTTAAAAGTGGCAACAAGGAGGTAGGCCTGAAGCAGCTTGATATGGCTTGTAAACAAGGCGTGCTCACCAAGGTGGAAGCACATTTGTACACTTCCTACATTTATTTACGGTACGAAAACGACCCGGAAACCGCGCTCAGATACCTGAGGAAGCTTCAGCGCGACTATCCTAAAAATTCTTTTTTCCAGACGAAACTGGCGGAAGCGCTGGTGATGAACGAAAAGTACAAGGATGCGATGCCGCTTGCCCTCGAGCTCTCCGAGAGCCCCGATCCCTACTACCGGATGTCGGCAAACCTTTTCTTTGGCATGATTAAAGAAAAACGTGACAAAAACCTGCCGGAAGCCGCCGACTACTACCGAAAAGGCCTGCAGGAGGCAACCAATTTTGAGCACAAGGGCCAATACTACAAAAGCCTGATGCACCTTGGTCTGGGCCGCATACACGCTACTGAAGGCAAAAAGGACCTGGCTCGGGAGGAATTTACGCTGGCTTTGGAATGGGCCACCACCGAAGAAGTAGAAGAAGAAGCAAAAGGCCACCTGAAAAAGCTTTAGCGTGAAAAGCTTTCGTACCATTAAAGAGGCTGCCGAAGGATTGTATAAAGAGAAAGGAAGTAAGTTTATTGCCTTCGCCTATCCGGTTCGCAGTGAAGAGGAAGTAAAAGCACAACTCGATCTGCTGAAAAAAGAGTACTACGACGCCCGCCATCACTGCTATGCTTATATATTGGGATCGCTGGGGCAGAAATACAGAGCCAACGACGACGGCGAGCCCAACCACAGTGCCGGCGATCCGATTTTAGGACAAATCCGCTCAAGGGCATTAACCAACACTTTGGTGGTAGTGGTAAGATATTTTGGTGGAACCAAGCTGGGCGTCAGCGGATTGATTACTGCCTATAAAGTTGCAGCAGCCGAAGCGCTCGACAAGGCCGGCGCAATAGACGTTGCAATAACCGACATGGTAAAGATTTGGTACCCTTATGAAAAGACCAGCGAGGTAATGCGCCTGGTAGGAGAGTTTAACATCGATATAATAGGCCAAACTTTTACGGAAATGTGTGAACTTACCGGAACAATTGCACAGGGCTTAAGCGAGGAGCTAAGAAAAAATGCGCTGCAGATGGGAGACGTGAAGCTGTCGGTTACCGCTTCCCATGACTAGAAAATGAGACGCCACACTTTCTCTGGTACCCAAAATCTCCTTACCTAATACAAAAATCCTTTGCTTTCCAGCACGCTGTAAATCTCCCTGCATACCCAGGCATCGCTCGCCGCGTAGTTTAGCTGCGCTTTGGTAAGCTCTTCATTTTCCCAATTGGAGGTTTGTTGGGCTTTGTTTATTCGTTTGCCGAGAATCATTGCCGTAAGGTTACGAACACCCATGTTTTCAAACTCAAGGTCTTTTACCACCTCGTTGAGATCTACAAATCCTTCGGGAACAAAGCGCCGAATCTTTTTCAGATCGATGAGGTCGTCGCGCAAAGCCACGCCTATTTTCAGAATTTCAGGATCTTCAAATATCTCAAAAAGGCGGTAGTCAGGTCCCAGCAGATTGATGCGGAAAAGAAAAGCTTCGTCGGCAGTGGCAAATTGTACCAGCGCTGTTGGGAAATATTGCCCCTTCTTAAAAGCCGGCTTTGTCTCGGTGTCGAATCCCAGCACAGGCTCTTTCCTTACAATATTAATTGCCTCCTGCACCTGATCGGGGGTAGAGATCACATGCACTTTGCCCTGAAATCGAAACTCGGGCAGTTGAAGGATTTCTTCCTTCGTTATTTTTTTTTGGAAGCTCATGAAGCTACTGCCTCCTTTTCTTCCTTAAACCGCCTGATTTTTATATTAAAGACCGCGAAAGCAATTGTCATAAGCGGGCTAATGATATTAAAAAAACAATATGGGGCGTAAATGAGTGTGCTAACGCCAAGCACCGAAGCCTGTGTTGCGCCGCAGGTGTTCCACGGCACCAGCACCGAGGTTACTGTTCCGCTGTCTTCCAGGGTACGGCTGAGGTTCTCGGGTTTGAGGCCCCGCTCCCGGTAGATGTCGGCATACATGCGGCCAGGTACTACGATGGCAAGGTACTGATCGGAGGCTGTGACATTGAAAAACACACATGTGGCCGCGGTAGAGCTTATCAGCGACCACGTAGAGTGAACCCTTTTAATGATCTCCATGGCTATTTTGCGGAGCAACCCGCCTGCCTCCATCACACCGCCAAAAATCATCGCACAAAGTATCAGCCATATAGTGTTTAGCATACCGGCCATACCACCTGTCGACAGCAGTTCGTTTACCATGGCATGCTCGGTAGCCACGCTAATGTCGGTGTACATCGCCTTCATTACGCCAACGTAGGACTGCTTTGCAAACGAACCCTCCACAGCGGCTACTTCGCGCACAATATCCGGCTGGAAGATGAGTGCAAAGACTCCGCCAAGCAACGAGCCAACCAGTAACGCTGGCAGAGCGGGCACTTTTCTTACGATCATAAAAATGACGAGGGCAGGCACAATGAAAAGCCAGCCGTTGATGTCGAATTTGCTATCTATAGCCTGGAGCACCGGCTGGATGTCGTTTACTACGCCATCGCCAGAGGCCGAATACCCAATAGCCAGGTAAATGAGCAGCGCAAGTACCAAGGAAGGAACCGTGGTATAGAGCATATACCTGATGTGGGTAAAAAGATCGGTACCGGCCATAGCCGGGGCCAGGTTGGTGGTATCGGAAAGGGGCGAAATTTTATCGCCAAAGTACGCCCCCGAAATGATGGCACCAGCTACCAACCCTTCAGAAATTCCCAGAGCTTGTCCTATTCCCAGCAGCGCTATTCCCACGGTAGCCACTGTTGACCAGGAACTACCGGTGGCAAGCGACACCACGGCGCATACCACACAGGCAGCAAACAGAAAGATAGCGGGGTTGAGTATTTGTAGACCATAGTAAATCATGGCGGGCACTATGCCGCTTAGCAGCCATGTGCCCGCCAGCGAGCCGATCATTAACAAAATAAGGATGGATGACATCGCCGCGCTAATGCTTTTAACCACGCCGTCGAGCATGGTATCCCACGAAACACCAAGCGAGGCTGCCACAATAGCAGCTACACCGGCAGAAAGAATCAAGACGATTTGATTGGAACCATCGAGAGAGGAATCGCCGAAAATGAAAACGTTAACCGAAAGCAGTACGATTAGAAAAATTATTGGGATTAATGCTTGCCACAAACCTGGTTCCTTCGCTTCACCTTGCATAAAAAATTACTGGGTCAGTTTTAAATCGGCTTGAAGATAATAAAAAAACATTAGTGCGCTTGCCACAGTATTTCTGCCAGCTCCTCACCAACCAGGCTCCCGATAGCCACACCCATTCCGCCCAGGCGTACGCCCACCGCTACCCTTGGCGATACCAGCCTCACAATGGGCTCCTTGGTTTCGCCGAAGGCCATAATACCCGACCATACATGCTCCGGTTGTAATTGTTTTTGAGGTACAAGTACATCCACCAGAAGCCGCTTCAGTTCAGCAAGTATTCGCTCATTTATTCCGAACTCTGGTGTTGTTTCTCCTTCAAAATCAAGATTTCTGCCTCCGCCAAAAAGTATTCTGTTGCCTGCATTCCGGAAGTAGTAGTAACCTTCCTGCATATGAAACGCCCCTTCAAAAGGCACTTTCTCCATTTCTTCAGTTACAAATACCAAACCCCTGCCGGGGCGTATGTCTAGCTCCGGAAAATATTTTGAAGCAAAGGCATTAGTACAAAAAGCTACCATGGAGGCTTTAAAGGTTAGCTCCTCCCCGGCTAAAGACACTGCGTCAAGCTCAACCTGCGTTGTATGCTCCTGATGCCGCCGCACTTTACACCCCGTGATGATGTGAACACCTTTTGCTGTTGCAATTTTTATGAGCTCCCGTATCATTTTACCGGTATGCAGCTGCCCCTCCAGTGGGTTGGCCACCACTGTTTTAATCACCGACTTATTAAAACCGAATTTATCTACCAGCACTTTGTCTTCACGAAATACTTTGATGCCAAAAAACCGGGCCAGCAGCTCATTTACTCTATCAATTTCGGCAACACGGTCCGCCTCCTTTTCAGTAATAAGTTCGAAACCCCCTTTCTGCTGATAGTCGATGGTGAGGTCGCCTGTTCTTTGTCTGAGTTTTTGCAGACCATACCAGCGTTTTTTAACAAGCTCGAGGCACCGCTCTTCTCCCAGCACCGCCATATCGGCTACCAGCTCTGTTAAGCTTCCAAAGCAGGCAAAGCCGGCATTTTTGGTACTAGCGCCTGTGGGCAACAGGCCCTGCTCCAACACCAGCACACTTGCCATGGGATGTCTTTCTTTCAGGTTAATGGCAGCTGACAGGCCTACGATGCCACTGCCAACCACGATGAAGTCCCATTGCTGAAAAGATTCAATTTCCCAGTAACTCAATGCCATGGTTAAAGTTGTTTTGTTGCAAGCTAAACAATCAGGCGGTTTAGCCACAGATGTAATTGACAAAAGGGCTGTAAAATTGATTTAGAATGTGTATTTTAGTAACCTACCCAACCCAAAAACAGACATGAGAAAAATTGATGCCCTTCTTTCAGAGTACGGCGAAAGCCACCAGAATTCCACCAACAAAGCCATTCACTGGATTTGTGTGCCGCTGATTTTCTTCAGTATAGTTGGTTTAATCTGGTCCATACCAAGCAGCTTCCTGCAGTCGCTTATAAGTGACAACCCGTATATTAACTGGGCTACGCTTTTGCTAGCCATCACCTTGCTGTATTACCTGGCACTATCGGTACCGCTTTTTTTTGGAATGCTGGTAGTGGCGGCCATTTGCAGTCTGGCGGCCAACTACCTCAGTCAAAACTTCGACATCCCCTTGTGGGCTCTCAGCCTCGGAATATTTGTTGTAGCCTGGATCGGGCAGTTTTATGGGCACAAAGTGGAGGGCAAAAAGCCTTCTTTTCTGAAGGATGTGCAGTTTCTGCTCATTGGGCCGGCGTGGCTTATGCATTTTGTATATAAGAAGCTGGGGATACCGTACTAAGCTTGGGGTTCGAAGTTGTTAGTTTTTAGTGGGGGAACTTCATATACCTTGGAGGCCGCTGAAAAGTTTAAGGTTTAAGGTTCGGATTCTCATAACGGCTGCTTATTTCTGCGGTTACATCCGGGACTATTGGTGCTATTCCAAACTCATTCCCCAAACGACTCCTCAAAGGCAAAAAACAACTGCGTGAGCCGCCAGCCTTCAACCTTCAGGCGGTATCATACCGCCGAAGTGGAGCGGGTTGGCTGCGTCCCGTTGCCACCGTCCAATGCACTATATGAATTTTGCAGATTAACTTTAAACTCTAGCTTGCTCCTGAGCAGGTTAAAACTCAGAACTAAAAACTTTACACTCAAAACTACAAACTTACCTATCCAAACATCTCCAGCGCCACTCCTTTTTCCGAAAGCTGCCGGCTTATTCGCTCCAGCTCTTTTCTATGCTTTTTCTTTAAATCGCGAATGTAGATTTGTCTGATTCTGTCGGGGTACAGGT
>CBFGTI010000036.1:0-37047 GCA_965651695.1 uncultured Imperialibacter sp.
GTTTGGGGCACTATTCCTATGAGCCGCTTAATAGCTTGGTTTCCCGGGTCTGCTGAGCCATTGATTTTAATTGTGCCGCTGTCTGGTGTCAATGCGCCAATTATCATGTTGATGGTAGTGGTTTTTCCCGCCCCATTTGGTCCCAACAAACCAAACAGCTCTCCCTGCGGAATCTCCAGTGAAATATTGTCGACTACTACCCTGGCAGCAAACCGCTTCGTTATATTTTCAAGCCTGATCATACATTGCCTTTAAAAGATTTGTCAGAAACTTTTTCTCCCGCCGGTTCATTAGCCGCATTTGCCAGGGTGCCCTCATTCACCTTCAACCCAAACAATGGCCTTAAAAAGCGCACCCGCCTAATGACCTCGAAAGCAGCAAAGCAGCCTGTTACGGTAAAGGCCAGTACCAGCAAAAACTGCAGGCGCACATCCATTTGCAGGGGAAATATAAACATGCTGCCCAGGTACAGGAAGACCATGTGAATGATGTAAACCGGGTAGGCAGCCTGGCTCAGGTAGTTCAGTGCTTTGCCAGGATGGTTGAGAAATTTGTACCCGAAAGCGAAGATGGCAAAAATCCACAGATTCGATTCCACTGCCACAAAGTATGCGGGTGTGTTCATTTTCAGATAGCCCATGCGCAGTCCAAAAAGTGCAGCTGCTGTGAGCAGAAAAAACCACCGCCACTTCAGCAGCATTTGCCAGAAGCTCTTGCCACTCAGCACAAAACAGAAGCCACACAGGAATGCAAGCAGCCCGAGGAAGAAGCCGTGCCACGTCAGTGCATACAGCTCAAAGGGCCGTGGATCGATGATAAATGCCTCAGCCGCGAAAAGTGCGATAACGGGGAGCAAGCCCAAAGGCGTACCTAGCAGCTTGCGGATGGCCGCGGCTACCTTGCCGTTTTCGTGTCGCTTAAGGTAAAAGAATAAAGGTGACAGCAACACCACATAGGCGAAAATGTTGCCCAAAAACCACAGGTGCCCAGGGTTATAGGAATAGCCAGGCGACAAATTGTAATACAGCTGCCAGATGTATACATGAACCGGCACGATAAAGAATATGCCGAAAACAAAAGGTAGAAGAATGCGACTAGCACGCTCCTGCAACAGTTGCTTCCAATTGCGGTTGCGCAGTGCAAAGTACACGCCCATGCCCGACACAAAAAACAGCAGCGGAATGCGCCACACGTTTAGCAGGGCCATGGGAATCCACAATGATTCCCATGGCGTTTTGGTGGTGATGAACCCAATCATGACGCCCCACGACTGAAAGCCGATGGCCACATGGTAGATCAATAACAGGCCAATGGCAACTACCCTCAGCCAGTCGATATCGTACCTTCTTTCTGTTGTCAGCATTTTTTTGATGGTTGTATGGTGATGCGAATTACTTCAGCATGGCGGCAATCTCGGGCCGTGTTTTTTCGATGTAAGCGTAGTCGAGCTTAAGTCCCATCGGGCCGAGCATGGTGCCCATCATATCATAGGCTCCTTTCAGGTCGGTAAACGGACCTGCTACGTTGTCGTAGGCTGTGGCGCCAAAGCTATTTTTGATTGTTTTGTCGGCACCTTTGTCGAGCAGCATTTGCACTATTTCGGGCCGGCAGAAGAATGCAGCGGTGTGCAGGGCCGTTGATCCGTCGTTGTTCTGGAAGTTGATGTCTACGCCTTCGGTTTCCAGTAGCACTTTGGCTACTTCGGGCTGCCCGAATACCGCTGCCGATATTAAAGGACTGGAGCCACCGAATGGATCTCTTTCGTTCAGGTTGGAGCCCGCCGCAATGTGTTGTTTTAGTGCTTCAACATTACCCGCAACAGCGGCGGTATGGATGTCTACATCCGGGGTTTTTGCTCCGGCTTTGGCCGCGGCGCCTTTGTCCTGGTTGCCGGCACAGCCGATAATAATAAAGAGAGCTGCACCCACGGCGGCGTGAGCTAAAATTTTACGTGTGTTCATCTTCAGCGTTTTCATGTTTTTTCGTTTTGGAAAATGGTTTGTTTTTGTTGGGTCAAAGTTGCGGCGAAGTGTGGCGCACGGCTAAATACATTTGCGGCGATTGCTATAAAGTTTTGCCGAATTGATAGCAATTATGACGCATGCGGGGTGCGGTGATATCAATTTTGACGCAAATTCCCGGAGTTTACCGCGAATAGACGCTAATGTAGGGTGGTTACTTTTTACCGCGAATGGACGCTAATAGACGCTAATGAAAGGTGGGAGAGGTGTTCTGCCGCGAATAGGCGCGAATGAGCTCTAATGAAGGGGTGGTGTTTTTTTACCGCGAATGAACGCTAATAGACGCTAATGCCGGGCGGGGTATTTTTAACCGTGAATAGGTGCGAATTGCACTAATGAAGGGGTGGTGTTTTTTTACCGCGAATGAACGCTAATAGACGCTAATGTAGGGTGGCTACTTTTTACCGCGAATGGACGCTAATAGATGCTAATGAAGGGGTGGTGTATTTTTTACCGCGAATAGAAGTGAACGGATGCTAATTGCCGGAGCGGGAGGTGCTTTGGTGAATGATCCGGAAAATGGGGAAGTTAGTTTTTACGGCTTAGCCTTTTTTCGGTAATAGTATTGCAGCGCTTTTACGTTGCTGCCGCAATCCTGCATGCTGCACCAGCGTCGTCGCCCGTTTTTAGTAGTGTCGAGAAACAGCCAGCCACAGTTCGAGCATTCTTTTACCCTGTCAAGCCTGCCCGATATCAGCAGGTCGTAGGCTGTTTTAACTATCGGTGCAATAATGGCATCGAAGGGCTCGGCGCCAAAGTTCCACTGTTCCTCAAACCCGTTGTTTGAAGCTGCTACCTGCAGGTAGGTAAAGTGCTTTGCCGTGAGTTTGTTAAAGGCGTTGATGCTCGCTTGCGGCACTTTTTTATTATGACTGATTAGGCGAAAAATTGAATACACCAGCTCCCGCACCCCCAGTGCATCGGCAAAAAAGGCTTCTGCTTTCTTCTCATTGGCGGCTCCGGCTTTTTGCAGCCGTTCGAACCCGGCCTCATCCACAATACCGGCCCTCCTGGCCCAGTATACCAGGTCGTGAAAATCTTTCAGATGGTCCCGGTTCAAGCCATCGAGGCGGCTCGGCACCGTATTCACAAAATCGAGGCAGAGTACACCGCCGTCGAGGCGCATAGCATCTATGGCTGCATTGTTAGTCATGGCGTAAAAATACAACTGCTTATGAGTTCATTCTAACTATCAATATCAGTTTTGCTAGTCAAATTTATTTTTTCCCTCAAATTGTGGTTTAAATAGCAGCGAACCACTATTGCCTGCTTCCTTCTCGCTGTTTCCCTACCGGCAGGCATAGCCGAATAATACCCTTGTTTTTGATGCACCCCGGCGCACAAAAAAAACTTAACTCTCCAGTCGGCCGCCTTGTGTTTCGGTTTTACTAAATTGCCAGATCAAAGGTGTATGCAAAGCGATGTCTAATCCTCAGCAGTCGGCAGAACGGGAATTTTTAAGCAAGCTAAATGCGGCCATTGATGAAAAAATAGCAGATGAGCAGTTTGGCGTTGCAGAGCTTGCCCGCCAAATGGGAATGAGCCGCTCCAATTTGCTGCGGAAAGTGAAGTCAGTTACCAACCTATCTGTAAGCCAGCTGATAAGGCAGCAGCGCCTGCAGCGTGCGATGGACCTTTTGAAGGAAACCGATTTTAATGTGACCGAAGTTTCTTACCGCACGGGTTTCAGCAGTCCTTCCTATTTCATCAAGTGCTTCAGAGAGCACTATGGCTACTCACCTGGCGAGGTTGGAAAAAGGGGCAATGATGATGCCGTAGCAATAATGGAAGCGCAACCGGTGAGAAAAAGAATGGTGCTGGTGGCAGCTTTCTCCATACTACTTCTGCTGCTGGCGGGCGGGTTCTTCTTTTTACGGCAGCCGGCATCCACCGAATTACCTGCATTGGAAAAATCTATTGCCGTTTTACCTTTCAAAAACGATAGCAACGACTCCACGAATGTTTACCTAATCAACGGGCTGATGGAGTCGACGCTGAACAACCTGCAAAAGATACAAGACCTGAAGGTGATAAGCCGCACCTCTTCCGAAAAATACCGCAACACCAATAAGTCGATCACCGAAATGGCGGAGGAGCTGAATGTGAGCTACTTTGTGGAAGGCAGCGGACAAAAGATAGGGGATAAAATTGTGCTGAACGTGCAGCTAATCGATGGCACCAGCGACCGGCATCTGTGGGCGAAGCAGTACAGACGGCAAACCAAAGACATCTTTGAGCTGCAGGAGGAAGTGGCAAAAAATATCGCGGAAGAGATTAAAGCCATCATTACGCCCGAAGAAGCGGAGCGCATAGGTAAACGACCTACCGACAACCTGCAGGCCTACGACTTCTACCTGAAAGGGCGCGACTACCTGAACAAGGGCGGCAGAAGCAATCTCGACAGCGCATTAACTTTTTTTGGGAAGGCAATTGCTGAAGACGATAAGTTTGCGTTGGGTTATGCCAACACTGCCATTACCTATTATTACCTGGATTTTTTTCAAACGGAAAAGCAATACACCTCGCAGATCAACAGCTTTGCCGACAAGGCATTGCTGCTCGACCCGAAGCTGGTCGAAAGCCTCATAGCCAAAGCGTTATTCTTCATGCACAGCAAGCAATTTCAGCAAGCTGTGCCTTATTTCGAACGGGCTCTGGAATACAATCCAAATTCTGCTTATGCCCTTCACATGCTCTCCGATTACTACGCTACGTATAATCCCAATACGGCCAAGTACCTGGAGTATGCCTTAAAAGGAGTGCAATTGGAGGCAGGGGTAAAAGATTCTGTAAACAACAGCTATTTCTACCTGCATCTGAGCAATGCGCTCATACAAGCAGGTTTTGTAGACGAGGCTCTTCGCTACATCGATAAGTCGCTGGAATATTATCCGGATAATCGCTTTTCCAACTATGTGAAGGCATTCATTAAATATGCCAGGCACCACGATCTTGCACAAACGAAAGCCGACCTGCTAACGGAGTTCGCCAAGGATACTACCCGGATCGATATTTTACAGGACATAGCCAAGGTAAGCTACTACATGGGCGACTATGAAGAGGCTTATCGTTTTTATAAGCCCCTGATTGACCTGAAGGAAAAACAGGGCATGAATCCATACCGCCACGAAAGCTCCAAGATAGCCATAGTGCTGGCTAAAATAGGACAGGAGGAGAAGTCTAAGGAATACTTCGAAGACTACCGGCAGTTTCTGGAAACCGATCAGTCGATGTACAAACCGCTGGGCTTGGCCGCCTACCACGCCTGGTATGGCGACCACAAAAAGGCCCTTGAGCAAATGGAGATCTTCTCGCAGCGCGACTACTTCCAGTATTGGGTCATCCTGTTTTTCGACAAGGAGCCAAGCGTAGAAAGCCTGAAGAACCTGCCGGAATTTAAGAAGGTGGTAAAAGATATGAATGCCCGTTTCTGGGCCAACCACGAGGAGTTGAAGGGGAGGCTGGAAAAGAAGGGGCTGCTGTAAAAAAAACAGGCCGGCGGCCGCCTTTCGCCTGGTTTCTTAGGTAGTTGCAGGCGAAAAGCTGACCGGCCAGCCACAGCAGTTTATTCGGCTGTTTGGTAGTTTAACATCCAGTTGATGCCGTACTTGTCGCGAAAAGAAGCGAAATAAGCTCCCCAAAACATATCGGACAGCGGCATATCTACCTTGCCGCCTTCCGAGAGTTCCCTGTAAAGGCGCTCGGTTTCTTCTCTCGTTTCGGGCTCCACGTTAATGTGCATGTTGTTGCCATGTTCCATCTTAAAGCCCATGCTTTCCGGTGAGTCGGTGGCCATCAGCACATGCCCGGCCATAATGGTGAGTTCGGCGTGAATGATAAGCCTTTTGTCGGCCTCGCTCATCGGTGGATGCTCCTTTGGCAGTTCAATATCACCAAATCTTCGCAGGCCTGCACCGGTAAACTTCCCATTGAAAACTTTTTGGTAGAATTTGAACGCTTCCTCCGTTTTGCCAGGGAAATTGAGGTAGGTTGTAACCCTCGCCTTACTGCTTGTTTTGCCCTGTTTGCGCAGCTTAAAGTGAGTACTGATGTAGTGGTCAAGATTTTCCATACCCATGGTGAAGCCCTCTTTGAAGCCCATTTGTATGATCGTCTCCAGATCGGCCAGCTTATTAAAACTGATCTCGATATTCACCAGGGTACTGTCGCCCTCTTCGGTGAATTTGTTTTTCCAGCGCATCCGGGGGTGATTTTGGTTCACGTTCCGGTTTTCGTCGCAAAAGGCGTCGATGTAGCTGAAGCTTTTCTCCGGGTCGATGCTGAGGTAGTCGGCTGTGCACCAATGCTTTTCTCCCTCGGGGCCTGCCATGTAATAATGCCAGTAGCCACCCTCTTTAAACTTCATTTCTTTCGTTACTGCACGCCAGGGTTTGGGTGCCCACCATTGGTCGAGAATTTCGGCTTGTGTCCATGCTGCCCACACCATATCTACCGGGGCGTCGAACGTGCGGTCAACTTTGATCTTGTTGTTGTCTTTGTCGACCTGAAAGTCCATTAGAATTGTCTTGTTCATCTCTTTCGTGTTTAAGTGTTTTCAGCAGCCAAAGGGATAGTTCCACAGGTGAACGAAAGATGCGCCTGAATGGCGCGGCTACCGTTTCTTGTTCAGCCATGGAGGTCTAATCGGCTACTTCTTTTTCGATTTTAATTGTGATAGTACTTCGTCGAGTTGGCTGAAACGTTTGGCAAGTAAAGCCCTGAACTGCCCCAGCCATTTTTCTACTTCGTCCATTTTATCGGCGTTTAAGTGATACAAAATCTCACGTCCGTTCTGTTGCTGCTTTACCAGGTCGCATTCGGCCAGTATATGTATATGTTTGGAAACCGCCTGCCGGCTGGTATTGAAGTGTTCAGCCATGGCATTGGGTGTCATGGCATTTACTGCCAGCAACATAATAATCGCCCGGCGGGTTGGGTCGGCAATGGCCTGGAATACATCTCTTCTCATCTTCGCATCATTTTGTGCAACCAATCGGTAGCAAATATAAATGCAATCTTTCGGTTGCGCAAATTTTTGTAAAAGAAATTTGAGAACGGGGGCAAGAACAATAGGGTAAACAGCAGCCGCGTCATGAACCGAAACTCAGCAAATGACTGTCAGTGGGACAGTCCAATGCTCTTCAGTCAGCATCGGCTGGTTAGTCACAGGACCAAACATGCCGCTCGGAGATGCGGCAGACTGCACACCGATGCTACTGCTGGAAACAACTGCAACAGGCCGATGTGTCCAGCTTGAGAGCAATGGGAGGAAGTCTACGGAGATGGCATGTTCCGCTGAGGCCAAAAAAAAGGGAAACATTGCGCTTCCCTTTCATTCCACACTTAAACACAAACCATTTTAGCTGCCGCTCAGCAGCCTTTCGCCGGTAAAAACGTACTGCTCCCACGTTGGGAGCGGATGGAATTGCGCTGCCTGCACGTCGCGGAACAAACGCTCCAGCAAATTTTTTCGATAGAAACTCTGTCCGCCCACGGCTTCCATGGCTTGCTGCACAGTTTGGATGCAAGCATCGGCCACGTTGGTTTTCAGGCTTAGCATTTCAAGGGTAATAGTTTCAGAGGGCTTAAAATCAAGGTCGTTGGCAAGCCCCGTCATGGCTTTCCACTGTGTACGTGCGCTTACAAGGGTGTTGTTCATTTTTCCGATAATGTACGGCATGTGCTTCTGGTTTCGCAGGTAGCTTTTGCCGATTAGTAGTGTTAACTCCATCGCTCTTTCCGCCAGGCCCACGTAAGCCGACATAATCAGCGGCATGGCTACGGTAAGTATCACGTCCCATACAGGATGAAAAACGTTGGCTGGTCTCGCAAGTACAACGGCCGACTCCGGCACAAAAACCTTGTCGAACAAAATAGTCTGCGAGCCCGTTGCCCGCATACCCATTACGTCCCAGTCGTCAATAATCGATATGCCCCTGGAGTCCATGGGTACAGCAAAGTGCAGAACCTGCGGACCTTCCGCAGCATGCATATAGACGGCACTGGTAACGGCCAGGTCGCCGGCTACCGACTGGCTGGCAAAATACTTCTTGCCCGACACCAGGTAGCCGCCTTCTGTTCGGGTCATTTGGCCATTAGACTCGAGCCAATCTCGGGCACCCGTGCTCACCAATACCAGCTGGTTCGCAGCTACTTTTCTTAGCAGGTCTACACCCTCACCTTTTTGCCGGTATTTCCATACGGTGGCTGCCACCAGGTGCTGGTGCATGGCAAAGGCCAGTGCTGTGGAGCCACAGTGGTGTGCGAGCATTTTGATGATTGCGCACATTTGCTGGTGAGAAATACCACCTCCCCCAAGCTCTTCCGGAATTGCCGCGGAAAAAAACTGATTGGCTTTTAGGTCTTTGTAATTTTCAAATGGAAAACTTCCCTCCCGGTCGTGCCGGTCGGCCCGGTCGGCAAATGATTTCCCGAGCAGACCGGTAAGGTGCTTCCATTCAGTAAAGGTTGAACTTAAAGTCTCCATCTCACAGATTGTTTTATTGGCGAATGTTGTAAGGTCGTTTAGTCTGAGGCTACTGAGCCTCTCTTTTGCGCTCTCCAAACAGCGACTGCCTGACTAATCGACGTTGGTTAACGAGTCACAAATTTCTGTTGCCCGCACGTTACCTGGTTTGCTGTCAGGCTCACATTATTTGCTGTGCAGTTCAGCGATGCGGTGCCGGGGAAACCTGGCGCAGATTTTTTTGTTCGCGAAACTGCCCGGGAGGCAGGTTGTACTTTTCTTTGAAGGCCTTGTTGAAGTGCGATGAATTTCTGAAGCCGCTTTCGTAGCAAACTTCGTTGATGTTGAGCCCGGAGGCAAGCAGGAGTGACGTGGCGTACTCCAGGCGCTTTGCTTTCAGCCATTTTCCCGGCGATTGCCTGTATTGGGTCAAAAAATCACGTTTGAATGCCGATAAGCTTCGGCCGCACAATCGTGCAAAATCTTCCAGCTCAAGATCGTACTGGAAATTTTTCATCATTACGTCCTCAAGGTTTGTTTTGCCGCCATGGTCCACGGAAGCAAAAAATCGAGTCAGGTTCTTGTTAGATGGATTCATGACAACATTAAAGAGCAGCTCATGGAACTTCATTTCTACGAGTTGCCGCGGTATCTCGTCACTCATTTTGAGGTACTGGTAAATGCTGAAAAACAAGGTCCGGAGCGAATCGGTCACATCCAGTTGAAAGATCTGTTGGTGGGGTGGCTCGGAGCTGTCCGGCACAATTGCTGATTCGGCTTGAAGAACAAATTTACGAATGAAGTCGTCGCTAATAAAAAATGTAAGCACACAGTGGTCGGTATCGAAGTACTGCCTGGTGGTGTACACGCCCTTTCTGAGAAAAATTGCATCACCCTCCTTTACAGCGACGGTTTGGTCTGGCGTAATCCAGTCTTTGCGGCCGCTAACAATATAGGTGATGAAGTGTAACTCCGTCTTTAGCTGAAATACCTCAGCATCGATCGGGCACTTGTACTCCATCAGCATATAGTCGTTGGCAGCCAGCTTTTTGTAGGAGGGGTCGCTTCGGAACAGATTATAAACGTCTACTATCATTTTGGGCAGTGTTTAGCAGGGAAAAAACCACCCAAAATTAATGTAATCCAGTGTCTTAAAAGCGCAATGGCAGGCGTCGATGAGCAGTTAGGCGTATACAAGTGGTATACAGCTTTAGGCAAGGGCTCATCTACAGGTAAAACGTTCGCACCGGCACTTAAAACCTCACCGCTTAAAAAGGTACACAACCACTCACCAATGGAAACACTTAAACACTCAAGCACCCAAACACCGTTTAACCTCCCAACTTAAACTCAAGGTGCTTTTTCACCATTGGCCATTCGGTGTTGAGAATACTGTACACGGCGGTGTCGCGCAGGGTGCCATTTGGCATCAGCTTGTGGTTACGCAATACGCCGTCGAGTTGAGCCCCGAGCCTTTCTATTGCTGCCCTTGAGCGGTGGTTCATGCGGTGGGTGCGGAACTCCACAGCTACACAAGCAAGTTTTTCGAAAGCATAGGTTAGCAGCAGGTATTTGCATTCGGTGTTGAGTGCGGTACGCTGCACCGAAGCTGCATACCAGGTGTGGCCAATCTCCAGCCGGCGTATGCCTTTCTCTATGTTCATATAGCGCGTGGTGCCTACGGTTTTGCCATCAGATTTCCTTACTACGGCAAACGGCACGCTCACCCCTTCGTTTAATTCGCCTACACTTTTCTCAACCCATTGGCGCATCTCATCGGGCGGAGGCACCAGCGTGTACCATAGCTTCCAGAGGTCGCCGTCGGCCACTGCATATTTTAGGTCGTCAGTGCACGAAGCGTCCATCGGTTTTAAGATAACATGCTCGCCTTCCAGTACTATGGCGGCGGGAGGGTAGAGGGGATTTACGTTAGACATGAAACGAGTGGATATGAGCAAAAGTAGCTTCTGCTGCCCTATTATCCTTTCAAATCCTTTTCAATTTTTTCAATCAGCGGCTTCTTAAAGTTGCTTGGATGCTCGTAGATGCCCAGCTTGGATTCCGGTGTGTGCACACCTTTTTTAATTCGCCAAACAAACAGTAGTGGTATTGATAAGATCAGAAGGATCCAAAGCCATTCCATAAAGCCATACCAGCACAAACTATTCCAGGCCCGATGCGGTGACTAAATGGCAGGAACCGCGCCACATTTCGATAGCGGTCACGAAAAACAGGCAGTGTCCCTGGTGTTAGGGTATACCCTCCGACTCCTGGCTTGGCGAGCCATCGCTAAACAGCAGCTTGTTTCCAAAAGGGTCAACTACTTCCATTGTAAGGGCGTTCCAGGGAGCCACTTCCAGGCCGGGGCGATTGTAGTTGTATTTTTTCTTTTCGAGCAATTGGTGAAACCCCTTCAGGCCTTCACAGTCGATAAAAACTTTGCTGCCGGGTGTGCAGTCGCCATGGTGTTCGGTGAGGTGAAGCACAATGCCGTTCCGGGAGATTTGCATGTACACAGGGAGCGAGGGCTCAAACCGGTGTTCCCAATCAATACCAAAGCCGAGCCACTCCAGGTAAAATTCTTTCGCTTTCGTAACGTCAAATATTCGGAGCAGGGGGATCACTCGCAGTGTTTTCATAGCCGTTCCTGTAAAGTGTATGTTGCATCAAGTTATTAAAAAACCGTATCGGAAGTATGGTATTGTCTTTTCGTTAAATTGCATCAGAGATTTTTTCAACAGATGCGGCTTCCCATATTTTTTTTATTACTGCTTTTGCATTTTGACGGTTACGCACAGGAAGCTCGTAAAGGTGTGCTCGACCTGCGTGAGGTTCAGTTTACCGGCTCAAAAATATCTCTGAATGGTGAGTGGGAGTTTTATTGGGAGCAGCTGATTGAACCGGGCGGCTTCTCTGGCGAAAACCTCAATCCTGATTTCTTTAAATTTCCTGGCCTTTGGAACGACGCTCTAACTACCGGTGGTACAGCACTTAGTAGTAAAGGATATGCCACCTATCGGCTAAAAGTGTTGCTTCCCTCTGCTGCGCCACCACTTGCACTCTCGGCCGTTCATTTTTACAACAACTACCGCCTTTTTGCTGATGGCGAAGAGGTGGCAGTTAATGGCCAGGTTGGCACTTCGGCTGACGAGGCTAAAAGCCACTGGCTGCCCAAAGTTGTGCCGGTAACGCCCCGCGGCGATACACTGGAGCTAGTGCTGCAAATATCAAACTTCGAGCACGCCAAAGGTGGCGCCAGAGAATCAATTTGCCTGGGCGACAGGGATTATATTGCTCACCGCAGGTTTATCGACCTGAGCTTCGATCTGCTTTTGTCGGGTTGTTTAATTATGGCAGGCCTCTTTTTCTTAGGTCTTTACTTCTTTGGCCAGCGGGAGCATTACATTATCTCCTTTGCGCTTTTCTGCCTCGTGTTCAGCTACCGGTTTCTGGGCGCCGACGACTACGTGCTGCACATTCTCTACCCGGATATCCCGTGGCAGGTTACCATCCGGCTGGAGTATCTGGCGTTGTTTTTGGCCCCCACATTGTTTGCTCTTTTTTGCTATACCCTTTATCCCAAGGATGCAAATTTTAAAATACTGGGTGGCTTTGGTGCTGTTGCTGGTATGCTCGCTGTTTTAACACTTTTAACGCCCACTACGTTTTTTACCACCTTTGTCGAGCCATTCCTGTTTCTCGTCATAGCCGTAATAGCTTATGTAACCTATGTGTACCTGGCGGCCGCCAAAAACAAACGAGATGGTGCGCAGTACGCCATGGTTAGTACGATGGTGATTCTAACAGTTTTCACCTATAAGATCTATGTTTACCTGGCGCTCGAAGATGAAAACCGGCTGGTCACCTTTGTTGGGTTTGTATTCTTTTTCTTTTTTCAGTCGGTCAACATGTTTTTCAGGGTTACCCGCTCATTGCACAAGGCAAAAGAAGAAGCAGAAAATGCCTCTCGTGCCAAGTCGGAGTTTCTCTCCATGATGTCGCATGAGATACGTACGCCCATGAATGCTGTGATAGGGCTTACCAACTATCTGCTGGACGACAATCCGCGCAAGAAACACCAGGAGGTGCTGCAATCATTGAAGTTTTCGGCCCAAAACCTGCTGGTGATCCTGAACGACATACTGGACTTTAACAAAATTGAAGCAAAAAAAATAGAATTTGAGAGGGTGCCTGTGTACATCCCCGACCTGCTTACCAAACTGATCAACGTGTTTGAAAGCACGGCAAAGGAAAAGGGGCTCTACCTCCGGCTCGAAATAGATTCTTCGCTGGACACCACCGTGCTGTGCGACGCCACACGCACCAGCCAGATAATGAGTAACCTGATAGGAAATGCGTTGAAATTTACAAAAGCCGGTGGCGTGGTGGTGGGCGTAAAGGTATTGGAGCGGAACAATGATAAGATGGTGCTTAGGTTTTCGGTAACGGATACGGGAATTGGGATTCCCCAGGGAAGCAGGAAAAAGATATTTGAGAGCTTCACCCAGGCAAGCTCTTCAATCACCCGCGAATTTGGCGGCACGGGTCTGGGGCTCACCATTACCCGGCGTCTCCTCAATCTGCAGGGGGTTGAGCTTCAATTGAACAGCGAGGAGGGGAAAGGCTCGGAGTTTTATTTTGTGCAGGAATTTCAGACAGGAGCCCCACAGGAGGAGCCAACGGTGCCGGCCGTACCGGAAGATGCCCCGCTGCCGCTTCAAAATTTTTCGGTACTGCTGGTAGAAGACAACAAGATCAATGTGCTGGTGGCGCAAAAATTTTTGAGCAGGTGGGGCCTGTTGGTGGACGTAGCCTACAACGGAGCAGAGGCTGTAGAGTTGGCGAAAGGTAAGGTATATGATGTAGTACTGATGGACCTCCAAATGCCTGTAATGGATGGCTATGAGGCAGCACGCCGCATTCGCCAGCTGGGGTACAAGGGGCCGATTATTGCGCTAACGGCGTCTACCCTTGTAGAAGAGGGATATAAGCTAAAGCAGAATGGAATGGACGATCATATCTTAAAACCTTTCGATCCGCAAGATTTCTACAACCGGCTACTCAGCAGCCTGGTAGGCAATACCACGAAAATTTGAGCCCTTCATTAACCATTTGGCTGTGTGCTTGGTTATAGTCTTATGGAAAATCGAATGAAGGAGCCCGGAAAGAAAACCGCCAGGACCGTAACAAGCAAGGAAATCCGCGAAAAGTATGAGCAGCACGTGCTCGAGCATGGCACACAACCGGCATCTTTTTACCTTTTTGCCCGGTCGCTTCGGTTAAAGGAAGAGCAGCTTTATCAACATTACAATTCTTTCGAGTCCATAGAAAAAGACATATGGAGGTTGTTTTGCCATACCACTATCCGCTCCATAGAATCAGAAGAAGTATACCGCGAGTACGCCGCACGGGAGAGATTGCTGTCGTTTTACTATACGCTGGCAGAGGAGTTGAAAAAACACCGCAGCTATATTTTGTGGCAAACCAAAAACTCTCGTAAGCCGGAGCTCACACCCTATTTTCTCAGATCCTTCAAGGCCGAATTTGTGAGTTGGGCAGCAACCGTTATTAAGGAGGGACAGGAAAAAGGTGAAATTGTCAACCGGCCTTTGGTCGGAAATCGCTACGGAGATGCTATGTGGTTGCAGACGATGTTTTTACTTCGCTTTTGGGTAAAGGACGATAGCCCTAACTTCGAAAAAACCGATGCAGCCATCGAAAAAGCGGTCAATCTTGCCTTCGATATTATGGGGCGTGGGGCAATCGACAGCCTGGTCGATTTCGGCAAATTCCTCTTTCAAAACAGGCAGCAGGGCTAGCGCCCTGGCTCAGCTGCAGACAACGCTATTTTACAACGCAGTATAACTGTTATTAACAAATGAAGGAACAGTCTAAAATTCCTACGTCCAAGGTGGAGCGGGCAACACGGTTTGTGAGCACGGGAGCCAGGGTAGGAGGCAACTATGTAAAGCACTACGCCAAGCGGCTGGTAACCGGCGATACCTCGCGTGATGCGCTGGATAAGGCCAATGCAGAGGATATCTACGGGTCGCTGAGCGAGCTGAAGGGAAGCGCTTTAAAGGTGGCTCAAATGCTGGCTATGGATAAAAACCTGCTGCCGACGGCTTACCAGAACCAGTTTGCCATGGCCCAGTACAGCGCCCCGCCGCTTTCGTTTCCGCTTGTGGTTAAAACCTTCAGGGAGCAACTCGGGGCAGCACCGTCCGATATTTTTGACTCCTTTAGCCGCAGTGCTGTAAATGCGGCTTCCATCGGGCAGGTACATCTGGCAGCCAAAGAAGGCAAAAAGCTTGCTGTAAAAGTGCAATACCCCGGAGTAGCCGGCAGCGTGCGGTCCGATCTTAAGCTGGTAAAGCCTTTTGCTTTGCGGCTGTTTAAGCTCAATGAGCAGGAACTCGATCACTACATGCAGGAAGTGGAGGAACGGCTTTTGGAAGAAACCGACTACCATCTTGAGCTGAAACGGTCGACTGATATTTCAAAGGCATGCTCGCATCTGGCAGACCTGCTTTTTCCTGTGTACTACCCCGAATTTTCGTCGGCGAGAATACTAACCATGGGCTGGATGGAAGGCAGCCACCTGAAGGAGTTTCTGAAAACCGGACCTGACCAGGAAACCAGAAACAGGATTGGGCAGGCGTTGTGGGATTTCTACGATTTTCAGGTTCACACACTCAGGCAAGTGCATGCCGATCCGCACCCGGGCAATTTTTTGATGCAAAGTAGCGGCAAGCTGGGTGTAATTGATTTTGGTTGCGTGAAGGTAATAGACGACGATTTTTACCAAAGCTATTTTAAGCTCATGCGGCGTGACCTTTTGTGGAAGGAAGAGGAACTTGTGCAAGCCTTCTACGAGCTGAATTTCCTATATGATGACGACCCCGACGACCACAAGGAACTATACACATCGGTGTTTAAACAGCTGATGCAATTGCTTGGCGCTCCGTTTCATACAAATGAGTTTGATTTCTCCGACGCCGGGTATTTTAAAGAGATTTATGCGCTGGGAGAATTTGTTTCCCGCCGGTCTGAATTTAAAAACTCGAAGCACCCAAGAGGATCCCGCCATGGACTCTACATCAACCGCACTTACTTTGGGCTATACAATCTGCTGCACGAATTGGGCGCCAAAGTAAAAACCACCAAGCCGGGGTGGCTGGCGGCGTCGGCATGATTTGAATTTAACAAAAGGCCCGGTTTTTCCGGGCCTTGCTACTTCCTGGGTTTGACTGCATTTATTCCACCGCCTCTATACAGCTGATCTCGGCCATTACCGACGGGCCCGGATAGGCCATGCAGGTAACGGTGCTGTCGCCCGACCAGTACGTATTCCAGAAGCCCACCCTGTAGGATTTTCCTTCCTGAAGCAGGGTATCATCTATTGAAAAACCGATTGAGACGGGCTGCAGGTACAGCTCTTCATTTTTTACCCGGAACCATTTGTCGCCGTAAATGCCGGTGCCGCAGAGGGCCTGTTCGAAGGTAGTTTCCACTACACATTCATTTCCCTGAGGCATATGCCGGTAAGCCAGGAAACTATACCGAGTTTCGTTTTGAGAGGGGTTAAAAATTTGGAGGTCTGCACTGGTGGTACCCAGCAAAGACATCAAATCTATCTCAATTTCTTCGGTTACCCATGCTTCACAACTGTCGCCATTTGCGCTGTGCACAACGGCAATGCTGGCTTGTAGCGGGTCCGAATCAACAGGTAGTAGCTCACCTTGCACTTCAAACGAATGCGTGCCACATCCGCCGGAATAACCAACGGTAACTACCAGCTTATCGTCGTCGAAACGAATGCCTTGCAAAATATAGTAATCGCCCTGGCTTGCTCCGTTATCCACCGAATCTATAGCCCCTGAACCGTAGTCGTTAGCTCCGGGTTTTAAGCTAATTCGTGAGGGAAGTTTTGGGTCGCCATTGTCAGTCAATTGCTGGCTGCAAGCGCCCAGAATTGTAGCAACCAGTATAATAGAAACGTAGCTCTTCATGCTTTTAAGTATTTGTATGAAGAGGCATTTTGCAATAAAAAAGTTGGAGAGCTACCCGCTTTTATTTACCAGGCTGCAGAATGAGGCATCTTTTACTCCTTTGGCCAAAAAAGCCAAGAAAGCCGGGTTTCGGGTTGTTTGCAACTACACCAGCATTCCAAACAGCTCCGGCTTGTTGTTTAGCAGTTGGTAGTTGATCTGGTGTGCCTTCATCCGGTCTACCAGGCCCTGAAAATCATTTTTATCCTGAAGCTCAATGCCAATTAAAGCGGGTCCGTTTTCCCGGTTGGTTTTTTTGGTGTATTCAAAAAGGACGATGTCGTCTTTTGGTCCCAATACATTCACAAGAAACTCGCGCAATGCGCCTGCCCGCTGGGGAAAATTGACGATGAAATAATGCCGCAGTCCTTCATACAGAAGCGACCGCTCCTTTATTTCCGCCATTCTGATTATATCGTTGTTACCCCCGCTCACTACTGCCACTACTGTTTTGCCTTTTATCTTGTCGGCCACAAGGTCGAGGGCAGCGGTGGTAAGGGCGCCGGCCGGCTCTACTATAATGCCTTCGTTGTTGTAAAGCTGCAGTAGCGTAGTGCATACTTTGCCCTCAGGTACCAGTACCACGTCTTCCAGAATTTCGCGGCAGATCTCAAAATTCAGCTTCCCCACGCTTTTTACGGCGGCACCGTCCACAAACTTGTCGATGCTGTCGAGCACAACCACTTCCCCGGCCTCCAACGACCTTTTCATGGCTGGTGCGCCGGCAGGTTCCACACCAATAATTGTAGTTTGAGGGCTCAGTGCGTTAAAGTAGCTGCCAAGGCCAGCTGCCAGCCCACCGCCACCCACAGGTACGAGCAGCACATCTACCGGCTCCGTCATCTCTTCCAGTATTTCCACTCCCACAGTGGCCTGGCCTTCAATTACTTTCTCGTCTTCAAAAGGAGGCACAAAAGTCCCCCCGGCCCTTGCGCAGTCGGCCAGGGCTTGGGCGTTGGCATCATCGAATGTGTCGCCCACCAGTATTACTTCCACAAACGCTTTTCCAAAAAGCTTCACCCGATCCACCTTCTGGCTGGTGGTAGGTGTTGGCATGTATATCTTTCCCTTTATTTTCAGGTGAGAGCAGGCATAGGCTACTCCCTGTGCGTGATTGCCCGCACTGGCACAAAAAATACCCTTTGCTCTATCCCTTTCGCTCAGGGAGCTTATCTTGTTAAAAGCGCCCCGTATTTTGTACGAGCGCACAATGTTGAGGTCTTCCCGCTTCAGGTAAATATTGGCTCCGTATTTTTCAGAGAGCTGAAAATTGTACTGCAAAGGAGTGGCTGGCACCACATTTCTCAGTGTTTCTTTGGCTTGCAGTATGTTTTCTACTGTGGCCAGCGGCGCTTTTGTAGTTGGGGAGGACATTTTAAAAATGGGAAATCAGTGAATATTTTTATAGCAGGCATTCGGCAACCAGTAACCAGTCTTCCCGGTTACTGATTACAGATTACCTCTTACCTATTGCTTGGGGCGAAGCTTGCGCACCTGTGCACCTGCCTGCCACATTTCCGAATTGTGCAGCTCCGCTAGTTCGGCTTCCAGCTTCACGCGGTAGTCGGGCTGGCGGTTAGCTTCAATGGTTATGCGGGCTTCGTTGCCGGAAGCTACACTTTCATAAAGCTGGTCAAACACAGGAGCAACAGCATCGCGGAAGCGGTTTTTCCAGTCGAGCGCACCACGCTGTGCGGTGGTAGAGCAGTTGGCGTACATCCAGTCCATGCCGTTTTCTGCTACGAGCTTTATTAGCGACTCAGTGAGTTCTTCTACTGTTTCGTTGAATGCCTCCGACGGGCTGTGGCCTTTCTTGCGAAGCAGGTTGTATTGTGCTTCGAGTATGCCCGCAAGTGCACCCATCAAAGTACCTCTTTCGCCGGTAAGGTCAGAGTACACTTCTTTCTGAAAATTCGTCTCAAACAGGTAGCCTGAGCCTACACCAATGCCCAGAGCGATTGCTTTTTCGCGGGCTTTTCCGCTGGCATCCTGGTGAATGGCAAAGCTCGAGTTCAGTCCTTTTCCTTCAAGGAACAGACGGCGCAAGCTGGTTCCCGATCCTTTGGGAGCTACCAATATCACGTCAACATCGGCGGGAGGAATGATGCCCGTCTGGTCTTTGTACGTTACGCCAAAGCCATGAGAGAAATAAAGTGTTTTTCCTTTTGAAAGGTGGCTCTTAACGGTTGGCCAAAGGGCGATCTGGCCGGCGTCTGAAAGCAGGAATTGAAGAATGGTGCCTTTTTTGCAGGCTTCTTCCAGGTCGAAAAGTGTCTTTCCTTCCACCCAGCCGTCTTTTACAGCCTTATCCCAGGTCTTGGAATTTTTCCGCTGCCCTACAATTACGTTAAATCCATTGTCTCTCAGGTTAAGCGCCTGGCCGGGCCCCTGTACGCCATAACCAAGTACTGCTATGGTTTCGTTTTTAAGTACTTCCCTGGCTTTTTCCAAAGGAAATTCCTCACGGGTTACCACTTCCTCTTCTACGCCTCCAAAGTTGATCTTTGCCATTGTATTGTGTTTTCGTATTTAAAAATTAGGTTTTTGCTATTACTGATCAATATGGTCTAGCAATACTTCCTGTACCTCTGTGGAGAGGATAAAAGACCTCTTACTAAACCATTAATTTGTTATTTGCCGCTGCCGCCGATTGTTATTAGCCTTTGAGCAGAACCTCTTTTGGCAATCGTTTTACTAGTACAGTAAGTTGGTTTTCACCTCTTCGAGCTCTTTCAGAAGTGTTTCTGTTTTCCTCTTGCTCATTGAGATGGCTACCCGCCCTGATCTTACAAACTCGAGTACTCCGTAGGGCTCCAGTTTCTTAAACAGCTCAGAGGTTTCGGTTTTGTGACCAGTCTTTTCAAGAATTATATAATCTTCCTCAATTACCAGGATCCTTGCGCCATTATCGCGCACCAACTTCTCAATTTTGTTTCCACCCAGAAATATCTTAGTTGGAACCTTGTAGAGGGCAATTTCCTGGTAGTGAATCTGGTGCTCTTCGTACAAAAAAGCGCCCAGCACATCCACCAGCTTGCGGATCTGCTTCACAACCTTCTCCGCCTGTTCCCTGGTGCTGTGTATCACAATTGTGAACCGGCTCACCCCGGCTACTTCAGTGGTAGACACGTTGAGGCTATCGATGTTGATCTTACGCCGGGTAAAAATAATAGTAATGTGGTTGAGCAAGCCCGACTTGTCTTCTGTGAGGACAGACATCGTAAAAGGGCGGATAGGGTCCTGCCCGTTTTGCTCGTTGTATAGTGACTGTGACATAGTGTTATCGTTTACTCCAGGCGAATGTTTGAAACGGAGTCCCCTGCTGGAACCATTGGAAATACGTTTTCTTCTTTTTCTACTACAATCTCAAGCAGGTACGGGCCGTCGTACTGAAGCATAGTATCTACCGCTGCAGCCAAATCTTCCCTTGCCTCTACCTTCTGGCACTTGATCCCATACCCCTGGGCAATCAGCTGAAAATCAGGATTGATAAGCTCGGTTGAAGAATACCGGCGTTCGAAAAACAATTGCTGCCACTGGCGTACCATGCCCAGGAAGTTGTTGTTCAGGATCACAATCTTCACGGGTATTCTGTATTGGAAAATGGTGCCGAGTTCCTGTATCGTCATCTGGAAGCCGCCGTCGCCAATTACAGCAATTACCGGCCGGTTGGGTTGGCCCAATTTGCAGCCGATGGCAGCGGGTAAGGCAAAGCCCATCGTGCCGAGGCCCCCCGAGGTTACGTTGCTGTTGGTCTCTGCAAACTTGTAGTAGCGGGTGGCTACCATCTGGTGCTGCCCTACGTCCGTCACAAGAATGGCTTTGCCCTTCGTTTGCTCGTTAAAATGCCGGATTACCTCGGCCATTTTAATCTGCCCTGTAGTAGGGCTCATGTCCTTGGTAATTACCTTCTCCTGTTCCAGTTTGTCGCACGCTTTAAACTCAGCAAGCCAGCTGCTGTGGTCTGCCTTTTTTATGCGTTTGGTCAGCTCTGTCAGCGCTCCCCTGGCATCGGCGTTAATGGCCACGGTTGTTTTTACATTCTTGTCTATTTCCGAGGGGTCGATCTCAATATGAATTACTTTAGCCTGCCGGGCATATTTTTTAAGGTCGCCGGTTACCCGGTCGTCGAACCTCATGCCCACGGCTATTAGTACATCGCACTCATTGGTTTTGATATTCGGACCATAGTTCCCATGCATGCCCAGAAAGCCCACGTATTGCGGGTGATCTGACGGCAGGGCCGAGAGCCCCAGCAAAGTAGACGCCGCCGGAATATCTCCTTTCTCTATAAACGCTGTCAGCTCCTTTTGGGCATTAGCAAGTAGTACGCCGTGGCCTACAAGGCAGTATGGCTTTTTCGCATTGTTAATAATCTCCGCAGCTTCCTCAACTTTGGCAATGTCCAAAACGGGGTAGGGGTGATAGCTCCTGATCTTGGTGCATTTTTCGTAGTGGAAATCGAGCTGCCCAAACTGCGCATCCTTGGTAATATCAATTAACACAGGGCCCGGCCTGCCTGTATTGGCAATGTAAAAGGCACGGGCAATGGCAAAAGGAATTTCCTCAGCACGGGTAACCTGGTAGTTCCATTTGGTTACGGGCATTGAAATACCCATTACGTCTGTTTCCTGAAAAGCATCTGTTCCCAGCAGGTGAGATGGTACCTGACCTGTAATGCACACGAGCGGTGTGGAGTCTATCTGGGCGTCGGCGATGCCGGTGATGAGGTTGGTTGCACCCGGACCCGATGTTGCGAAGCAGACCCCCGTTTTTCCCGTGACTCTGGCATACCCCTGAGCGGCGTGGGCTGCCCCCTGCTCATGACGGACGAGGTAATGCTTCAGTTTGTCTTCGTAACCATACAGCGCATCATAAATAGGCATGATGGCGCCACCGGGATAGCCGAAAATGGTGTCTACACCTTCTTCGATCAGGCACATAAGCAAAGCTTCAGAGCCTGTTACCTTGATGGTCTTTTTGGGTTGGGGTTTGTTTTCAACCGCTAATGTGGGTGTGTTCATACAACGCTTATTAAAAATCTCTATCACTCTCTCATACGCCCCGGCTGTTTTGCAGGCGGGGGCGCTCGCTTTATATCATTGTGGCCAACTAAAGGTCGGTTACGCAGCCTTCCGAGGCCGAACTTACCGAGTTAATGTACTTCTTCAATATTCCTTTTGTGGCTTTGTAAGCCGGCTTTACCCAAGTTTTTCTTCTGGCTGCCAGTTCCTCGTCCGACAGCTTTACTTCCAGCAAATTGTTCACTGCATCAATACGAATAATGTCACCGTTCCTTATTAATGCCAGCGGCCCGCCTTCCTGCGACTCGGGCGTTATATGCCCGACGACGAAACCATGAGAACCGCCCGAGAAGCGGCCGTCTGTGATTAGTGCCACATCTTTGCCCAGACCGGCTCCCATTACCGCACCCGTAGGTTTCAGCATTTCAGGCATGCCCGGAGCACCCTTGGGTCCCGACTGCCGGATAACGATCACTTCGCCTTTTTTCACTTCGGTACCAATTCCTGCAATAGCAGTAAATTCATCTTCGTAGATCCTTGCAGGCCCCTCGAACACTTCTCCTTCTTTGCCGGTAATCTTTGCAACAGCTCCTTCAGGCGCCAGGTTTCCATAAAGTATCTGCAGGTGTCCTGTTTTCTTTATGGGCTTGGCAAAGGAGTAAATAATATCCTGCCCCGATTTGAGCTCGTCGATCTGTTCGAGGTTCTCGGCAAGTGTTTTTCCGGTCACGGTCATACAATCGCCGTGCAGGTAGCCTTCTCTCAGGAGTATTTTCAGCACGCCTGGCACGCCCCCTATATGATGGAGGTCTTCCATCAGGTATTTCCCGCTCGGTTTCAGGTCGGCTATCAGCGGCGTTTTGTCACTGATTTTCTGGAAATCGTCAAGCTGAAGTTGCACATCTGCAGCCTTCGCCATTGCCAGCAGGTGAAGCACCGCGTTGGTAGACCCTCCCAGCACCATTACCGTAGTGATTGCGTTTTCAAACGCCTTCCTGGTCATGATATCGCTGGGCTTGATATCTCTCTCCATCAGTGTTCTGATGGCCTTTCCCACGCTGGATATTTCCTTCAGTTTGGGATCGCCTTCTGCTGGGTTGGACGAACTGAAGGGCAGGCTCATTCCCAAAGCTTCGATAGCAGATGCCATGGTATTGGCTGTGTACATGCCACCGCACGCACCAGGCCCTGGTATGGCATTTTTAATAATACCGTCGTAGTCTTCGTCTGATATATTGCCGCCCAGCCTTTTTCCGTACGCTTCAAATGCCGACACAATGTTCAGGTCTTCGCCTTTCCACTTTCCCGGCCGTACGCTACCGCCGTAAACCATAAGGCTGGGGCGGTTGAGGCGGGCCATGCCCATGATAGCGCCAGGCATATTTTTGTCGCACCCCGCTACTGAAACGATGGCATCATAAAATTGTGCCTGGGCCACGGTTTCTATTGAATCTGCAATAATATCCCTGGAAACAAGGGAATATTTCATACCCGTGGTTCCGTTAGACATCCCGTCGCTCACACCGATAGTGTGAAAGATCAAGCCAACGAGGTCAGCTTCTTTCACGCTCTTCTTTACCTGGTGGGCTAGTATGTTCAGATGCATGTTGCAGGGATTACCTTCAAATCCCATGCTCACAATACCTACCTGGCCTTTTTTGAGCTCTTGCTCGGTGAGGCCGAGGGCATAAAGCTGGGCCTGTGAGCCGGGCTGGCTGGGGTCTTGTGTAATCGTCTTACTGTACTTGTTGAGTTCGTTAGGCATTCTTGAATTCAATTAAAAAAAAAGGCCATTCTCTGTAGTGAGAATGGCCTTTTCGGTGCTTACTTTTAGCGTACCATTCTCACGACCGGCATCCCACGATGACGATAATGACACGGACGTTAATGATAAGCGCTGATAACATGTGTTAAATTTTTTCCAAACTTTATGGGTACAAACGTATGGCAGAAAATTTTATAAGGCAACAAAAACGACGAATTTTGTTTTTCATAAGCACTTAAAAACCATTGTTAGTTCCGGCTTCTTTGGAAAAATGTCAAAAAAACAATGTCTTAAATCTTTACTATTGATAAATTTATAAAATACATGAGTTTTTTTTATTCTTTGCTAAAAAACGGATCATTCTTCATCTTTTTAATAATTTTTCTGGCTTGTGGGGCCGACAAACGCAAAAACGACCGGGACCGCTTTTTTCTGCTTGGCAATGAGGCCCTGAAAAAAAATGAGTACAAAGAAGCAGTAAGGCTATATACTGAAGCCATTAACCTCGACAGCGACTATGCCGACGCATACAACAACAGGGGTATAGCGCATCTGAAGCGTGGAGATGCCGGTACTGCTTTGCTCGATTTCAACCAGGCACTGTTGATAAGAAGCGACCCTTCCTTTCAATGGAACCGGTCGGAAGCCTACGCAGCTTTGAACCGGTACGATAAAGCGCTGGCCGACATTGCGGAGGTGAAAAATGCTTTTCCGGATTCAGCCAACGTATACTTTTCCGAGGGGCTGATTCACTTTCAGTTTCAGAATTACGCAGAGGCTGAGACCGCTTTTAACCAAACATTATTGCACGACTCTACTAACGGCGAGGTGTTCATAAACCGTGGCACGGTGCGGTTTTACCTTAACCGGCTGGGAGATGCCGAGGCGGATTTGAGGAAGGGGCTTGCACTTATGCCAGCGGAGGCGCATGCGTGGAATACACTTGCACTGGTGGAGACAGAAAAAGGCAACACAGACCAGGCACTGGAAAACATTGAAGAGGCACTGAAGCTGTCGCCTAACGAAGCGTATTTTCTGAACAACAAGGGGTACATACTTTTGCAAAAAGGCAGACTCGAGGAAGCATCCAAAGCCATTGATATGAGTATTTTGATTAACCCTCAAAATGCATGGGCTTACCGAAACAAGGGGTTGTTTCTATATAAAAGCGAGAGGTATGATGATGCTGTGAGACTGCTGGAAAAAGCCGCTGGGATGGATGGCAAAGTTGAGGGTGTGTACCTCTGGCTTGGTAAAGCTTATTTGGGACTGAACGATACCCGGAATGCATGTGAAGCTTTTGCCAGGGCCACCCCCAATGCCGAACTGCAAACGCTACTGGACGAAAACTGCCGGTAATTGCTGGTGCCCGGTTGCTGTGCAATGGCTAAAATTGCTGCCGGTTACAGCCTTCTCCCAACTGCAACTAACGAAACAAGGTGACTCATGAGCACCAATGGTACAATGAAAACAGGCAGCCAGATGAAGGGAAAGATGGTAACACCGATATTTGGCTGATCGAACGCAAACAGTTGGGTAACGTATGGTGCTGATAAAATGCCCCTTCCAACCACGTTGAAAAGGAGCCCCAGAGCCAGTATATTCCAGAGTATGATGAGGGGCCGGTGCTTAGCGTTGTTTTCGCTTAGGAAATGTGCCACAAACGGCGCCGAAATTCCAGACAGAATATCCCAGTTTGCGCCTTCAAAGGTCATGGTTGCCGGTACCAGGCCCTGCCGGTGCAGCCACCACAATACTATCTCAACCGGAATACGAACCAGGTGCAGGTAGGTGAGCGTAAAAAGAGGGATTTGAATAAGAAAGAGCCTCGCCTTGCGGACTGTGAGCAGCCCAATTATGAGCAACAAAGGCGGTACAACGCCGAAAAGCATGCGCGGCGGCACCACATGGTATTCGGTAAAAAAGCCGGAATAAGCCATATAGCCTGTCAAAGTTAGCCATAGCCCGGCCGCTACACCCGTTATCCATTGGTACTTTGTGCCTTTGTAATGCCGGTTAAAACCGACCGCAAAAATGATGAGCGCTAGAAGAGAAAGGGTGGTGAGAACAAAGACAAAGTAAATCCGCTGGGGAAGGTCAGGGTCCATGTAGTTTTGAATAGATGTTGAACGAATTTACTAATTTCCGTTTAAACCAAAATTCTCCTATCCATTATCTTTGCACAGATGTGGGAGTTGAACAGCGGATTTGTTGAAAAGTTGTCGCATAGGTTAAAGGAGCCTCTGCCCGGGCCTGAAGCCCATCTTCGCCTCTCGCCGCAGCCCGTTATCAGCGACCGCTTCATTTTTAAAGAGCGACCCGATGCCCGGCAGGGTGCCGTACTCATATTACTCCATGCCGGTGCGGAGGGCATACACTTCCCTCTAATTCAACGGCCGGAGTACCTCGGCGTGCATAGCGGACAAATTAGTTTGCCCGGAGGAAAAAGGGACCCGGAAGACGATAGTTTGGTGCAAACGGCACTGCGGGAAGCTAATGAGGAAATTGGAGCTGTTCCGGCCCATGTTCAGGTTATCGGCCATTTAACTGAGCTGTATATTCCCGCCAGCAACTTTATAGTGCTGCCGGTTATAGGGATGATCGAAGGTGCTCCGCGGTTTATGCCCGACGAGAAGGAGGTAGTGGATATTATTTCAGCAGATCTCGACAGCCTGATGGGCCAGCAGGTGGAAGTAAAGGAAATGACGGTGGGGCCTAATGTCAAAATCCGCTCTCCTTATTTCCTGGTTGAGGAGCGGGTGGTGTGGGGTGCCACGGCAATGATACTCGGAGAGTTTATCCACGTGTTGGAAGAGATAAGGTGAGGCTGGGAGAGAGCGGGGCCCATTCTTACACAGGGATTATGTTATATTTGGATACAGGAAGACTTTAATGCTATGATTAATCATAACAAGCCAGGTAAAAAACCAAATGAATTTGGTTTAAGTGAGGACGAGTTGATCGTGTATCAACAGAAAGTGGAGGCAATTATATTAGAGAATCAACGAAAGATGAAAGAGTTGCTTTCGTCTAAAGACAAAAAGATGGTCGCTATAGATGGAGATCTTGTAGTCAAGCAACTTAAGGAAAAGGACTTACCACAAACTCTTGCGGAAGGAATCATTCTGGATAAGTTTCTGGAGGCTGTTCAAATGCAGCGCGATATTCTGCTTGAGTCAAACCTAAACATTCCTTTAAGTTATGGCTACCGTGATTACGCCCTCCAATAAGGTTATACGGTTGTTCTGCAATACTACTGAGTCGACAATCTGCAACTCCTCAACGACCGCATAAAGGAAAGAGTAGAACTCTACAATCTGCAATACATTGACCCTGCCACGGTTAAGCTGAAGTTCGAAGCAGCATTAAATATCCTTCCTGGTGAAATCTATTAATTTGATCAGGTATTACTTTACGATAACACCGATAGAGTTTCCAGCCCGCTTTTGTTCTATGTCAATGGGAAATTGCAATGGAAGACGGAACAGGATTTGCCTGTTTGGGCCGAAGGAGTGTACGTTGCTTATCATAAGCTGGAGGCCTATAGAAGTAAGATGGGGGCTAAAAGGAAAAGGGATCAATGAATTTTCTCTGCGAGAAGGCGTCATTTTCTCCTTCGCCCGATTTCAGTTGTATCCTCACCCATAATTCTACATATTCGGGGCTGATAAAATTATCATGAAAGAATCAGCAGCCCCGCTTGTTACCAACGATGCCGTAGTACTCGGAATTCTAATTACTATTCTTGCCCTGGTATTTTCTACTGCGGCCAGTAAACGGCCCTTCTTCCAGAAGTTTTATTCAATAGTTCCAACGGTGTTGTTGTGCTATTTCATTCCGTCGCTGCTCAATTCGATGGGGATAATTTCCGGTGCTCACAGCAAGCTTTATTTTGTTGCTTCGCGGTATTTGTTGCCTGCCAGTTTGGTATTGCTTACGGTGTCGGTAGACCTGAAGGAGATTTTGAAGCTGGGGCCAAAAGCGCTTATTATGTTTTTTGCAGGAACCGTCGGCATCATGATCGGCGGTCCCCTGGCCATCCTGTTCTTTTCGCTTGTTGCGCCTGAAGTGGTTACCGGCGAGCCCGGGCAGGAGATATGGCGGGGAATGACCACCATTGCCGGCAGCTGGATAGGCGGTGGTGCTAATCAAACAGCCATGCGTGAGGTGTTTGGCGTCGGCGGCGAAATGTTCTCCACCATGGTTACGGTAGATATTCTCATCGGCAATTTGTGGCTGGCGTTTTTGCTGTATGGCGCCGGACGATCTGAAAAAATAGATACCTATTTGCAAGCTGACACTTCCGCTATCGAAGAAGTGAAGACCAAGATAGAAAACTATCGTCTGAGCATTATGAAAATACCCAACATGGCTGAGACTCTCCTGATACTGGCCGTGGGTTTTGGGGTGACCGGCGTATCGCATTATGGTGCTGATTTTATAGCACCGTGGATCGCTACAAACTTCCCCGGCCTCGAAGAATATAGTCTCACGTCAGGCTTTTTCTGGATTGTGGTAATAGCTACTACTTTGGGGTTGATTTTGTCGATGACAAGGGCAAGAAAACTCGAAGGAGCGGGGGCATCCCGCCTGGGCAGTGTTTTCCTCTACGTTCTTGTGGCCACCATTGGCATGGAAATGAACCTGATGGCGATTTTTGAAAACCCGGGCATGTTCCTGGTGGGGCTGTTCTGGATATTCTGCCACATTTCCATTATGATGGTTGTGGCAAAACTCATTAAGGCACCTTTCTTCTTTGTGGCCGTAGGCAGCCAGGCCAACGTGGGAGGTGCGGCTTCGGCGCCGATTGTAGCTTCAGCTTTCAACCCGGCGCTGGCTCCGGTGGGCGTGCTGCTGGCGGTGCTTGGCTATGCGGCCGGTACTTACGGCGCTTACCTCTGCGGATTGATGATGCAGGCAGTGGCACCTTGATTTTGAAGCCGATAAAACATTATTCACTGGCTGCGGAACCTGCCCGATAACCGTCGTTTATCGCTTTTTTTGTTCCTTCCCAGTCGTAAAGGCTTTCGATGATGAACAAGGTCAGAAAGCCTAAGAGAAAGGCGATTACATCTCTTTTTGTAATTTTCATAGTAGCCATGTTGCTGGATGAAGTTAAGGACAGACTAATGTTTACCTCTTTAATTTAGCTTCCAACTCTGGCAGTTGTTGTTTGTAGGCTGTGGCGTCCCAGCTGATTTCCCAACGGCTTACATACTCCGCCAGTGGCCCTAATCCTACCTCCATGCGCCGCTTGTCAACATTTTCGGGGTCATCCAGCGGCGAGACGTAAAACTGGCCGGTTTCCATATCACGGCCTATTTGGCTACCATAAATTTGTCTCTTTCCCTGCCCTAACGCCACACGGTCTTCCAGCAAAGCCAGGCTGCCAGGGTAGGCATTGCCTTTACTCACCGCATCTCTCATCATGGGCAGGTACTGCTCCTGGGTGGCTAAATCGGCATGCTGAATGACCAGGAAAAGGGTGGAATTTCCGCGGTCCCCAACAATATCGGGCCCAAGCCATCCACGCTCGTCGAGAATCTTCTTTACGAGGGCAAGATTGGTTGCATCCTTTTCCAGAATTAGCTTCCAATGGGCCTGCATTTCAGGTGATTGGCGGCCGTAAGTTTTTTCAATTTCGCTTATCTGTCGCCGGTATTTTTGGTCTTCAGTGTAAACGGAATCCAATATTGCTACAAGTGGCCAGTCGTAGTTGGCTTCAATCCTTTCCTTGTTCGCCCTTACAA
The DNA here is from genome assembly GCA_965651695.1 of uncultured Imperialibacter sp. Lineage (GTDB taxonomy): Bacteria > Bacteroidota > Bacteroidia > Cytophagales > Cyclobacteriaceae > Imperialibacter. The sequence continues at coordinate 29,078 of CBFGTI010000036.1, forward strand.
TTGCAACCACTTCATTCCATCGGGAGTCGCCATGGAGCCCGTTAAGGTCGGTGTCGGTGGTGATGTGAGTGAGATTGGAGTAGCTGCCTTTCTCCGCAATTCTGAAAAGTTGCGCAAATGCGGAGTCGCTCTCATTGGCCAGCGCCCACGAGCAGGCGGCGTTGTACCTGTCATTGACATAGCCTTTGTTACCGTTGGACGCAAAGGCCTCTGCGTACTTCAGTCCCGAAAGCTTGAACTCCTTGTTTTGGTAGAAACTGAAGGCCTCACCGATTAAGACGGCATATTTTTCCGCGTCCTGTGCTGAGGCAGATTTTAGCACGAGCAATCCCAGGCAGAGAAAGAGAATTTTTTTGAACATGGTTTTAATGTTAAGGATGATGGTAGCAGTGAAACGGCATTAGAAAATGATGCTATTTTTTCATTTCCTCACGGGCGGAAACCTCTCCCGAAAGGCCTCTTGTAAACTCATTCCAGTCGTAAGCCAATACAGCTACCAGGGTGAAGAGAGCTCCTAAAAGGAAGGAGATAAAATCTCGTTTGGAAAGATTCATAGCGATTGATCAATTATTGGGCTTCTAATATAGTACCGACAACGTTAAAGTCAAAGTATTTGTGGATGCGGTGCAAATCTGTCCATACCTGGCGATTGGCTTTGCATTCATCAGTTGTGGTAACTATTATAATAAATGCGGGTCATAATGAGGGATCATAGAAACGCCCTCAGGAAAATGGCAGAATGAGTTTTTGCAAAAAAGATGACTTCACGGATGCGCCGACACCCATTCTTCACCACCTTCGAAAATCTCTTTTTTCCAGATAGGTACGGTTTGTTTCAGGGTATCGATTATGTATTCGCAAGCTTCAAAAGATGCTTTTCGGTGAGGGGTTGACACTACAATGACCACTGCCGCTTCACCAAGGTCCAGGTGTCCTTTCCGGTGGATGACGACGGCTTTCAGCACGGGCCACTTTGCCTTGGCCTGCTGTACGATCTTCCGCAGCTCTTTTATCGCCATAGGATCATAAGCCTCAAAATCCAGAGATTTCACCTGTTTTTCAGCAGTTTTATTCCTCACCGTTCCAATAAATACATTTATTGCCCCCGCGCCGTTCGCTTTGGCAGCCTCAATGGCAGCAGCCACATCAATTGGCTTATCGGTTATTTCTATTATCTCCATCCGTAGGTCAAATTCCAAAACTCAAAACGGCAAAAATCAAACAAAATCCAATCCCTTCATCCTCCCTCAAAGTCTCCTCATCCTCGCTCAGCGTCTCCTGCTAAGGGACTCTGAGGGCGGATCTAACGATCCCGAAATCAAAAATCCGAAATCCGCAATCCACAATCCCCTCATCCTCCACTCACAGGTGGCACAAGCACAATGGTGTCTGCCGGGTGCAATACCGCATTTTTTTCAGCATACTCTTCATTTAGCGCTACTGCCAGCGACGTAAGCTTGCCGAAAGCCGGATAGTTTTGCGTGAGCAATGCCAGCAATTCGGCCACGGTGGCACCTTCTTTCACACTCACTACGGTCTTTTTGCCGCCCAAAATGTCCCTGGCAATCCCAAAAGCCTGTACTGTAAGTTCCATTTCTAAAATTAGCTTAAACCGTCCACTCTTCTAACTCATATTCGCCTAGGTAGGTTGTCCATTCCACGTTTGCGGAAGTAGTGCTTATTTTGAACCTTTAACCAAACGACATTATTTTGTGATAAATAATCCTTTCATATCGGGCCTCAGCCCTTTCTAAGAAACAATTTCCATATCAAAACAAACTTTAGCAACTTAGCTTCGTGTTGGTGGATAACATGGCATTACAAGAGCAATTTTTCGACAATCATGGCAGGCCCATTGAATACCTGCGGCTGGCAATTACCGACCGCTGTAACCTCAGGTGCTTTTATTGTATGCCGGAAGAAGGCATTCGCTACCTGCCCAAAAAGGAATTGCTCACCTACGAAGAAATGCTTCGTCTTACAAAAGTACTCACACGATTTGGGGTAAAAAAGGTGCGGTTAACAGGCGGCGAGCCTTTTGTACGAAAGGACCTGATGAATTTTATCGGGCAGCTTCACAATGTAGAGGGGATTACCGGCATTCACCTTACCACCAACGGGGTGCTTACCTTTCCGTATATCCGGCACTTTAAAGCCAATGGCATCAGCTCGGTCAATTTAAGTCTGGACACACTCGACAGGGAAAGGTTTAAGAGCATAACCCGGCGAGATGAGTTGCCTGTAGTAATGGACACACTGAATGCGCTGCTGGCAGAAGGTATTGAAACCAAGGTAAATGCAGTGGTAATGGACGGGCAAAATACCCAGGACATACTGCCCTTGGCCGAGCTTGCACGTGAATACCCGGTTGAGGTGCGGTTTATAGAAGAAATGCCATTTAATGGGGAAGGCGCGCATTATCAAGTGCTGAAGTGGACCCACAAGCAAATTCTGGCGGAGCTTGCCAGGGCTTATCCGGACATTGAAAGGCGATTTGATTCGCCCGGTGCCACCGCCACTACCTATTCTGTTCCGGGTTTTAAAGGAAGCATCGGCATCATTGCCGCGTTTTCCCGTACTTTCTGCGGCGCCTGCAACCGGATAAGGATAACGGCTCAGGGCACATTGAAAACCTGCCTCTACGACGACGGTGTGCTCGACCTGAGGCAATTGATACGTAACGGGGCCACTGATGACCACCTTGCCGGCGCGCTAAAAAAAGCATTTAGGTCAAGACCGAGAGATGGATATGAAGCAGAAGAAAGGAGAGCTCCGGGGCATGGCATTTCAGAAAGTATGTCTACCATAGGCGGGTAGGCAAATCTGCGGTGAAGTGGCGGGTAGAGTTAAAGGAATGGTCATTTAAAATTGGATAGTTTTTGGAGTTTTATACAAAAATTCGTCGTGCGCTTACATTGTTTTGGTTCTTTTGCATCTTTTGCCATATCGGTGCGGCGCAATCGTTAAAAGTGGCTGTAGCCTCTAATTTGCTGCTTCCCTTTCAGGAAATAGAAAAAAAGTTTGAAGAAAAATATCCGTACCAGGTAGAGCTTATACCTGGCGCCTCCGGCACCATTACTTCGCAGATAATGAACGGGGCCCCTTACCACTTGTTTGTTTCTGCCGAAGATAAATACATTGAGCAGCTGATTAGACAAGATAAAACGCATGGAGGCCCCATTACCTTATGTTTCGGAACGATATATCTGTGGGTGAGGACGGGAATAGACGGCGTAAATCCTGAGGCAATATTGAAATCCGACAAAGTGAAGAGCATCGGGTTAGCGCACCCCGACCTGGCGCCTTATGGCAAGCAGGCACGTGACTGGCTGGAGCGCAAGCAACTCGGGCTGCTGGTGCACGAAAAGATCGTGTACGGCAATAGTATTGGGCAGGTTAATCAGTACATTGTCGCCAAATCGGTGGATGCAGCATTCACGAGCAATTCCCTGATGTTCAGCAAAGAAAAAACAGACGGCAGATTTTTGAAAATACAAGAGACCTGGCTTAAGCCATTGCCGCAGGCGCTGGTGATGCTTAAAACCGAAGGGGCAGCCATGTTTATTGGTACGCTACTGAAGGACTTTTTGCAGGGTAAGGAGGCCAAGGAGATTTTTGAGAAATATGGTTACCAAACACCGGTAGGACGGTAGCCATGCAGCAGTTTATGGCGCCGCTCTGGCTGAGTGTACAGTTGGCAATCGTTACTACGCTGGTATTGCTTGCGGCGGGTTTACTGCTGGGCTATCTGCTTCATATGTATCATTTTCGCGGCAAAATTTTGCTGAGAGCACTGGTTTCGTTGCCACTGGTGCTGCCTCCCACCGTGTTGGGCTATTACCTGCTCGTTACTTTTCAGCCGGGCAGCGGTATTGGCAAGCTTTTGGATGAAATTTTGGGCCTCCGCCTGGTTTTTTCATTTGCGGGAATACTGGCCGGAAGCATTATTTTTAGCCTGCCGTTTATGGTGAGCCCCATCCTCTCAGGCCTTGATGCGCTTCCGAAATCACTGAAGGAAGCGTCGTTTACTTTGGGCAAAAACCGCTGGCATACATTTACCAAAGTGCTTTTGCCTAACATCAGGCCCTCAATGTTTGCTGCTATTGTAATGACGTTTGCTCACACCATTGGCGAATTTGGTGTGGTACTGATGATTGGCGGAAACATTCCCGGTGAGACAAGGGTGGCATCCATCGCCATTTTTCATGAAATGGAGGCAATGAATTATGCTATGGCCAACCAGTATGCATTAATCTTACTGCTATTTTCACTGGCGATCATCCTGGCTGTTCAGTGGATACAAAAACGAATGATGCTATGGTAACGGAACAGTGGAGGATAGCTTGCAGCAAGCGATACAACGACCAGGGAAGGGAATTTCAGCTCCACGTAGAAATCGAACTGAAGAAAGGGTCGTTTACGGCCGTGATGGGGCCCAGCGGTGCTGGCAAAACTACCTTTTTGAGACTGCTCGCTGGCCTGGAAAAGCCGGATGCCGGTACCATTGAAGCGGCAAATGTATGCTGGTACGATAGTGGCCGTTTCACGCCACCCCAACAGCGCCAAACGGGGTATGTATTTCAAAACTATGCGCTCTTTCCTCACATGACTGTAAGGCAAAACATTAGATATGGGTTGAAAAATGCAAGTGACACCGACTGGTACAACCACCTGCTAGCGATTTTTAAAATTGAAGCGCTGCAAAACGACAAGCCGCAGTCGCTGTCGGGGGGGCAGCAACAAAGGGTAGCTTTAGCAAGAGCGTTGGCTTCACGTCCGCAGCTCTTGTTGCTCGACGAGCCTATGACAGCACTCGACTTTGGGCTTAGAAACGAGGTGAGGCGGGAACTAAAGCAAGTAACCGGGGAGATGGGCCTTACGGTGGTTTTGGTAACGCACGATGTGCTGGAAGCCGCCACCCTCGCACACCACGTTATTTGGATACAGGATGGCAAGATAGCGAGAGAGGGCGAGCCAGCGATAGTTCTGAAAGAGGAGCTGACGCAGATTGGCAAGCAAGCTGATGCGTTTTTGCAGCAGGCACACGACCATAAGCGATAAGGACAAAACAGAGAGGGAATACACCTTGGATTGCATTAACAATCCGCTTAATTTTCTAATCAAAAAGAAAATCACTTGAGATCGAGAAGGAGCTTTTTAAAAGAATCAATTTTAAGCAGCCAAATGCTGGTTTGGGGAGCGCCAGTGGTATTTGCTGAGAATGTAGCCCGCTCGTTTCCTTTCATTGGCAACGACATGGCCGACCCGGAAATGCTGCCGGGAAAAACCAGCGGGCTGATACTGCGGAACAACAGACCATGGAATATCGAAACACCGGCTCATTTACTCGACGATCGTGTAACGCCTGCAGACAGGATGTTTGTGCGCAACAACGGACTGATGCCGGAAGCAATAGATGTGGCTGCCTGGACACTCACCATTGACGGCGAATCGGTTAAGGCGCCCAAAAGCTATTCGCTTGCCGAATTGAAGAGCAAATTTAAGCACTATACCTACCAGCTCACAATAGAGTGCGGTGGCAACGGCCGTGCCGAATTTAACCCACCGGCCCAGGGCAATCAATGGGAAGTAGGGGCTGTGGCTTGCGCTGAATGGACGGGCATCAGGCTGAAAGATGTGCTGGCTGATGTGGGGCTCAAAGACGACGCTGTGTATATAGGATATTATGGGAAGGACGTGCACCTTAGCCGCGATCCTCAGAAAGTGGTGATTTCGCGGGGAGTTCCTATGCGCAAGGCACTGGAAGATGAAACGCTGATAGCCTGGGCGATGAATGGCAGCGACATACCTTTGGCACACGGCCATCCGCTGCGGCTGGTAATAGGCGGTTGGCCAGGGTCGGTGTCGGGCAAATGGCTGCACACCATTTCGGTGCGAAATAAGGAGCACGACGGCGAGAAAATGGGCGGGAGCAGCTACCGAATGCCCTGTGAACCTGTAGCGCCTGGCGAAAAAGTGGATGATGAAAACATGTGCGTTATCGAGGCTATGCCGGTGCGATCGCTGGTTACCTATCCGAAAACAGGCGCTATTATTGATAAAGGCCGCACATTAACCGTAAGAGGCCACGCCTGGGCTGGCGATATGGCGGTGAGGGAAATGCATGTCTCGATTGACTTCGGCGCTACATGGAAGGCGTGCAAGCTTGAAAAACCTGTCAACCGCCTGGCATGGCAGCATTGGAGTGCCGAGCTGGCTTTTCCCACGCCCGGGTACTATGAGGTATGGGCAAAAGCCACCGACGATGCCGGAAGCAGCCAGCCGATGGTGGTGCCTGGCTGGAACCCTAAAGGCTATCTGAACAACGCCTGCCATCGTATAGCAGTTAAGGTAAGGTAGCATGGAGCGAAAAGAAAATACAGGGAGGCAGAACGCGGGCCGGCTGCTTTTGGGAATTGCAGCGATTTTGGTGCTGTTGGCTATCGTATTTTACTTGTTCTTTCGTGGTGAAACAAACGGTGGAGGCGGTAAAATGACTGAGCCCAACCTGGCTGCAGAAAAGGCCGACACTTTAACCGACGCTGAAACGGGGTTGATACTTGATGCCGGCTGGGAGCTGGTGAAGGTGAATTGCACCGGGTGTCATTCAGCGGCGCTTGTTACCCAAAACAGAGCCACCCGTGAAGGCTGGGAGGGAATGATCCGGTGGATGCAGCGCACCCAAAAGCTTTGGGAATTAGGTGAAAGTGAGCAGGCTATTCTCGATTACCTGGCTAAAAATTATGCCCCGGAAGACAAGGGGCGACGGGAAAATTTGAAAGATATAGAATGGTACGAGCTGGAGGGACCTCCGGTAAGTGGTAATCGGTAATCGGTAAGTGGTAATCGGTAATCACAGATTACCGATCACACTGATCACTATCACTGCTCACCCATTCAAGGTGTGCTCTACAGAAATTTCAGCATTCAATAGTTTTGAAATCGGGCAGTTCTTCTCGGCGTCTTTCACGCATTCTTCAAACTTGTCTTTGCCGATCCCCTTTATTTGAGCTTTCAGCACCAGGTGAGATTTTGTCACGCTGCCGTTTTCGAGTGTTACGTGGCCCGTAACTTCCAATCGGTCGGGGGTAAAACCTGCTTCGCCCAGGGAAAAACTGAGCTTCATGGCGAAGCAGCCGGCATGGGCCGCTGCCACCAACTCTTCGGGGTTGGTACCTACACCGTTTTCAAACCGCGAGAGGTAGGAATATTGGGTATTCTTTAAAACCGTACTTTGAGTAGAAAGATGTCCTTTGCCTTCTTTTCCGCTGCCTTCCCATACGGCTGTGGCTGTTCTTTTCATATAGATTTAATTTAGAAATATGGATAATGAAAATGATTTACTTAGTCAGAGAGCTAAGTTACTAACTTTTATTTTACCAGTGGCTGCATTTTAGCCCATCTGGCGGCCGGCTCGGTCCATTGTGGCAGAGGCTGGTATATGAGTCCATGGCCTTTGCCAGTGCTGAGCGCTAACTCCTCCCAACCAGGACAGCACAAAGAAGCGTTAAAAATCGATTGGCAACTTTTTCCTATTTCGTCGGTGGTTTCGTAAATGGACAGGACCCGGCCACAAAGTTTCGGGGAAAATGTATTTTCCACGTATTCGTTGCAGCCCACCATCAGTACGTAGTTCAATTTTGGGTTTTGCAACAGTGTGGAAACGAGCATGGCTATCACGGAACCCTTCGAACAGCCAAGAACGGTTATTTTGTCGACCGGAACACCGCTTTTAATAAGCTCTTCGATTTGCTGAACCACTTTTTTGGCATACACACGGTGGTCGGTTTGAGGCGGGCGTATTTCACTAATCACTGTTAGCCCGGCGTTTTCAAATGTTTCTATTATTTGATGATACTCGTATTTGCCATACTGCTGATGGTAAGCGTTAGCGCCTTGATTTTCTACTATTTGCCCGTGAAGGTAAAACAGATAGTATTGGCTGCCGTCGGCCTGCGCAAAGCACCCGG
>CBFGTI010000037.1:0-36570 GCA_965651695.1 uncultured Imperialibacter sp.
GGTAACACCATAACTTCACCTCCCGACGACCCCTGCGACGATGGCTGCTGTGGTGCGCAATGCGGTATACTGCCAGTAGAGCTGGTTTCGTTTTCCGGCACATTCAATGATCCGTCAGTCACGCTGCACTGGACAACAGCAAGCGAGACCAACAACGCCTATTTTGAGGTGCATAAATCAACCAACGGTGCCGATTTTGAGGCAATAGCTGTTGTGGAGGGCCATGGTACCTCACATGAACCCATCAAATACACCTTTACCGATACCGGCATTCATAGCGCTGCCAACTATTACCGCCTGAAGCAAGTAGACTACGATGGTGCTTTCGAATACCACACCACCATCTTTGTTCAGGCCGAGTTTCGCAGCAGTTCCAATTCTATTTCAATTTATCCAAACCCACTTTCGGACGGCTTTCTTACCATTAACTACAACGGCGAGCCCCAGGCAGCGGCCGTACAGGTTAGCCTTTACAATATGGATGGCGAAACGGTTTTTCAGACAGACCTCGATGCCACCCAGCGCAGCTGGAGGTTAGAAAACCTGCGGGGCACGCTAAAGGCCGGCTTTTACATGGTGCTGCTGAGTGATGGAAACCAGGTTTATACAGAGCGTCTAATGGTGCGTTAGCTTGCGAGCTGTAGTCGTTCACCAATTCCGTCCGTTTCTATATTCCTAAGCCTCCGATGTATTGAAGGTAAAGAAAACCGTGTTTTCTCCTTGTCCGCCAATCGAGCGGTAGAACTTAACGGCATGCTCATCTTCTTCATGGGCAGCCACAAAGATGTCGCCTATACCGTGCTGCCGGCAGTAGTCTTTCAGGGTGGCGATAAGTTGTTTGCCCACGCCACGGCGCTGGTGCTCCGGCTTTACAGCAACGTCGTAGATGAATATCTCCGGGCATTCTTTTGTCGCCATTGGCAACTCGTAGGCAGTAAGCCCGCCGATAATTTCTTCTCCATCAAAAGCGGCAATGGCAACAAATTGCCGGTTGCTGAGCAGCTTTTGCAAATGCGCATTGGAAGGAACTGCAGCCCCATCGTTTTCGAATACTTCCTGTATTACCCTCGCAAGCTTTTCTAAAAGATCGACTTCATTCTTTAGCAATGGGCGGGTTGAAAATGTGTGGTTCACGTGAGACGACATAGCTAAGGCGGTTGATAAATGTATTGGCTCCAAAAATAGTGATCTAAAGAAATAATCCTGTGTTGGCCGTCGCAATTGTTCTTTCAGGAAATTGCTTATTTTCAGGAAATCAAACCTCTCAATAAACATGAAAAGTAATCTCCGCCTCCCAGTTCGCTTTCTTCTGCTTTTGGCATTCTTGTGGTCTTCTCAATTAAGTGCCCAGGAACTGCCCACCGCAAAGCCCGAAGACGTGGGCATGTCGGCCGATCGATTGCAGAGGCTGGGTGACGTTTTCCAGCGTTACGCAGATGACAAGAAAATGGCTGGCAGTGTAGTGCTTGTAATGCGTCAGGGCAAAGTTGCTTACTTCGAGTCTTTTGGCATGAGAGATGTGGAGTCGAAGTCGCCCATGCAAAAAGATGCGATATTCAGAATTGCCTCTCAAACAAAAGCATTGGTAAGTGTGGGCATTATGATGCTGCAGGAGGAGGGCAAGCTTTTGATAACCGACAATGTGAGTAAGTATATTCCTGAATTTAAAAAAACCACAGTGGCTGTTGCCAAAGAGGGAGGCGGATATGATGTGGTGCCGGCCAAACGGGAAATAACGCTCCGCGATTTGCTCACACATACTGCAGGCATTGGCTATGGCGGCGGGCCAGCGGCAGACAAATGGAAGGAAGCCGGTATTACGGGCTGGTATTTTGCTCACTTTACCGAGCCGGTAGCCACCACCGTTGCCAGGATGGCGGCACTGCCAATGGATGCTCAACCAGGTGAAAAATTTGTGTATGGCTACAACACCGACATTTTGGGAGTGGTAATTGAAAAAGCTTCCGGCATGCCGCTGGACCAGTTTATAAAAACAAATCTAACCGGACCTCTTGGCATGAACGATACACATTTTTACCTTCCTGAAAACATGACCAATCGGTTAGCGACCGTGTATGCAGCAACTGCAACCGGCTCAATCGAACGCTCGCCCGATGAAAGCCGTATGGGCGGACAGGGAGCTTACGTGAAAGGACCGCGCAAAAGTTTTTCAGGCGGTGCAGGCCTTCTTTCCACGGCTGCCGATTATGCCAAATTTCTTCAAATGATGCTAAATGGTGGCGAACTCAACGGTAAAAGAATTCTCTCACCTAAATCAGTCGAGTTGATGACGGTGAGCCACCTGGGTGCCGTGGATTATAGCTGGGCTAAAGGCATGGGTTTTGGCCTCGGGTTTTCGGTTGTGGAAGACCTCGGCGACAGAGGGACGCTGGGTTCGGTGGGCGAATTTGGGTGGGGCGGCGCATACGGCTCCACTTATTGGGTAGACCCTAAGGAAGAATTGGTGGTCGTTTATTTCAAGCAGTTGATGCCCACAGGGGGGGTGGACGATCATGAAAAGCTGCGGGCTTTGGTGTACCAGGCGATAGTGGAATAGCTTGCTTGTAAGAGAGGCAACCCGGCGGCTGCTCCACCTGCATAAATGAGCTTGCGTTAAGACGGGCCATCTTTTTATTTCCGCAGCTAAAACTAATCCTTGTGAAAAACAAATACCTGTACGCAATTGGCGGATTGCTGCTGATTACTTCCTGTGGCGAGAAATACGACGAAGCGGTGGGACAAACCGCCATTACAAAGTGGCATGGTGGTAAAAATGGCGCGGTATCTCTCACGTTCGACGACGGCAGCATCAACCAATTTACCGTTGCCATGCCCATTTTAGACTCCCTGGATATTCCCGGAACGTTTTATCTGATCACCGGCCAAATACCCGGCTCTCAATATCATGGCACTTTTATAGGAAGACCCGGGGAGGAGATTATTAAGGAAACAGCCACTGTACCAACCAGTGAAGCCAATCTTTTTGAGCGGGCGAGTGCCATTGGGTACCTGGGTTATGAGGGGGGAATGAGTTACCATACCAGGGCTGGTTCAGCGTTGGATGCAGATAATATGGAGCGGGCAATTGAGATAATTGAGGAAGGATACGCACAAATAAGAGCCGGGAAACTAAAAAGGGAGCCTGCAAAAGACAGCTACATTTTTGAGCAGGACACAACCACGTGGGACCAGCTAAGGGAGTACGCCGCCAGGGGCCACGAGTTTGGAAGCCATACGGTTACACACCCTCGCCTGGCGATCCTCGACGAACCAAATATGATTTATGAGCTGGAGAAAAGCAGGGAAGACATACTTGCCCAACTGGGGCGGGAGCATTTGTTTTCGGCCGAATGCCCTTTCGGAACTGAAAACGAACGGGTAATGGAATATGCCTGGCCCCGCTACCCGGCGCTGCGCAACCGCATGCCGGAGCCGTTTCTGCACGAACTAAATCGCTGGGATACGCTGACGCCCGGACAAACAGACAACGAATATGTGCAGTGGCAAAGGGGGCCTCTGCAGAAAACATCGATGGATTTAATGAAGTCGTGGGTGGATACCGTGGCCGCAAACGACAACGCATGGCTGGTGCTGGTGTTCCACGGTGTGGAAGGGATAGGCTGGGAGGCCAAACCACGCACGGAGCTGAAGGAGTATTTTGAGTACGTAGCAGGAAAAAAAGACCAACTGTGGGTAGCTACCTTCCGCGACGTAACAAAATACATGAGGGAACGGATGAGCGCCAAAGTTGAAGGTACAATACGCGGTGATGAGATAACGGTCAGTCTCACTCACCCGCTCGACACCGCGTGGTATCATCACCCCCTCACACTAAAAACGCTTGTACCGGCCGATTGGGCTAATGTACAGGTAGAGCAAGGTGGCGATTCATTGAAAGCCGAGGTAATGAAGGAGGGCGGCGATACGTTTGTGTTGTATTCGGCACAGCCCAATGCCGGGGAAATAAAAATTTCTGAAAAAAGCTGAACATACAAACCGGACAGCCGGTTTGTATGCTTTGCCGGTTGCCGTCCGGAGGCAGTGGAAAAAAATGCGGCGTTACTGAGAATCGCCGCATTTTCTTATGTTAAGAATTTTATGCCAATACCTTTTCCAGTTCCTCAATCTTCAATCCTACCTCTTCCCATTCCGAATTAAGCTTTTCCAGCCGGTCTTTGGCTAACTGGTAGCGCTCGTTTGCTTGAGCCGAAGCCTCCTGCGACTCGTATATTTCGGGATTAGCCAGCTCCTTTTCTACTTCCTCTACCAACACTTCCTGCTCCATAATGTTGGATTCTATCTCCTCCATCTTCTTTTGCAGTGCTTTCAGCTCTTTCTGGAGCGCTCTCGCCTCGGCGTTGTCTTCCGCACGGTTTTCTTTTTTGGCACTCGCCGCCGGTTCCTTTTTTAGAGGAGCGGGCTGCTCAGGCTGATTAATCGCCTGTTTTTCTTTCCACCAAGTATATTCTTCGTAGGTGCCTGGGTACACCTTTATCTGGTTATTTTCAATGTACCAGATTTTGTTAGCGATTTGGGACACAAAGTACCTGTCGTGAGAAACCACTATAAATGAGCCCTCGTATTGCTGCAAAGCCTGTATCAGAATGTTCACCGACTGAATGTCGAGGTGGTTGGTAGGTTCGTCGAGCAGCAGAAAGTTTGCTTCCGAAATAAGCGTTTTGGCAAGCGCCACCCTCGACTTTTCGCCACCCGAAAGCACCTTTATTTTTTTAAACACGTCTTCGTCGGTGAACAGGAAGCATCCCAGCACACTTCGCAACTGCATTTCAGTTTTGTCGGTACCCGAAGCCTTCATTTCTTCCAGAATCTCGTAGTTCACATTCAGTGCTTCCAGCTGATGCTGTGCGTAAAACGACTTGATAACATTGTAGCCTTCCTGTCTTTCTCCCTCAATTTTTTCGGTACCATAAATAATGCGGAGAAGTGTCGACTTACCCTTACCGTTTGCACCGATCAGGGCAATTTTGTCACCTCGTTCAATATGTGCGTCGGTATTTTTCAGTATGGTCAGGTCGCCATAGCTTTTAGAAACATTGCGCAGCTGTATCACATGCCGGCCGCTTGGTTTACTAAAATTGAAGCGGAAATTCACTTTGGCGTTCTCGTCGAGTACGTCGTCTACTACTTCCATCCGTTGCAGCGACTTTACACGGCTTTGTACCTGCCGGGCCTTGGATGCTTTTGCCTTAAATCGCTCTATAAACCGCTCTGTCTGGCGAATTTTCTGTTGCTGGTTTTCAAAAGAATTTTTCTGGATCTCATTTCTTAACTGTTTTTCTTCCAGGTAGAAGTCGTAGTTGCCGCTGTACAGCACCAGTTTCTGGCCTGTTACTTCCACTATGGTGTTCACGGTGTTGTTAATAAACTGGCGATCGTGCGACACTACTATTACTGCACCCTCGTAGCTTTTCAGGTAGTTTTCCACCCACTGTATGGAAGGGAGGTCGAGGTGGTTGGTAGGTTCGTCAAGCATCAGCAGCGAGGGTTTTTCCAGCAATAGCTTGGCCAGCATTACCCGCATTCGCCACCCGCCCGAAAATTCCCTGAGTGGCCGCTTCAGATCGGCAGTCTTAAACCCGATTCCCTCCAGAATCTCCTCTGCACGTGACTGGATGGTGTATCCGTCCAGGGCTTCAAACCTCTCCTGCAGCTTTGTCAGCTTCTCTACCAGCGAGTCTTTATAGTTGGTCTCCATTTCAGCCAGCACCTTGTCGATCTTGTGCTGCAGGTCAAGCGCATCGGCAAAGGCTTTCATTGCCACTTCCAGGATAGGCTCGTCGGATTGATAGGAGAGGAGGTCCTGGTTAAGAAAACCGATCGTGCAGTCGTTGGCCTTGCTTATATCGCCGCCATCGGGCGTTATTTCGCCCACAATCATCTTCAGCAATGTTGACTTGCCGGTGCCATTCAGGCCGATGAGTCCGATTTTATCTTTGGGTTTAATGTGAAGGTTGGCTTCGTCGTAAATGGTGCGGGGGCCAATATGATAAGTGAGATTGTTTATCGAAATCATGCCGCAAAGTTAGAGTGCTTCTTTCAAATTGAAAGGGAATTGGATGCGCCTTTTAATAACTTCTTCCTTTTTTTGCATGAAAATGGCTAACTATGTGCTTTCACTACAAAAAAGTAAAACAAACCATTATGCTACAACCAACTGGAAGGTCATTTAACATGCTGGCCGCGGGTGCACTCTTTTTGCTGGCGGCATGCAACGGCGATGTGAAGGATAACAGCGGTACTGAAGCAGCGAGCGACTCTGTGGCCACGCAAGCTACGGCCGATACCTCGGCGCTGCCTCTCAACAAAATCAACCTGCCCGAGGGCTTTGAAATTGCTGTGTATGCTTCGGGTTTGGAAAATGCAAGGTCGATGGCCGTGAGTCCGAATGGCACGCTGTTTATAGGAACACGCCAAAGCGACAAAGTTTACGCTGTGCAAGATGCAGATAATGACGGTATCGCCGATAACACCTACATCATTGCATCCGGGCTAAAGGCGCCCAACGGCGTGGCATTCAGAGATGGCGACTTGTACGTAGCCGAAATTAGCAGGCTTTTGAAATTCAAAAACATAGAGAACAACCTTTCTAATCCGCCGCAGCCGGAGGTGATATACGACGATTATCCTACCGACGAGCACCATGGTTGGAAGTACATAGCTTTCGGGCCCGATGGCAAACTATATGTGCCGGTAGGGGCGCCGTGCAACATTTGCGAGAGCGAAAATGAGATCTATGCTTCCATTACCAGAATGAATCCTGACGGAACAGGCCGGGAGATTTTTGCCAAAGGGGTGCGCAACACCGTGGGTTTTACGTGGGACGCTGACGGGAATCTGTGGTTTACCGACAACAACCGCGACAGGATGGGAGACGACATGCCATCATGCGAGTTGAATAAAGCAACAAGAGCGGGGATGCACTTCGGCTATCCCTACTGCCATGCAGGCGATATCGGTGACCCTGAATTCGGCGCCAAGTTTGCCTGCTCCGAGTTTACGCCTCCTGCGCAAAAGATGGGAGCACACGTTGCACCGCTCGGACTTAAGTTTTACAATGGCACCATGTTCCCTGCCGACTACAGCGGGCATCTTTTTATAGCCGAGCATGGCTCATGGGACAGATCGAGAAAAGTGGGTTACAAGATTGCCCTGGTAAAGGTAGAAAACGGAAAGGCCACCAGCTACGAAACCTTCGCCGACGGCTGGCTCAACCAGGAGGAGCAGGAAGCATGGGGCCGGCCGGTGGATGTACTTGTGTTGAAAGACGGCTCTATGCTGGTGTCGGACGACAAGGCGGGGGTAATTTACCGGATAACTTATAAACCCTAAGGTTGTTTGCGCTTACAGTTCCGTAGGAACGGCACATAGGTAAAAAGGAGGCCCAAAGAGCCTCCTTTCACCACCTAACCTAAACCAAAAGATTCGACCTGTAAAAGGTCCTCTCTACTTTTATAAACAAGCACATAAACCAGAAAGTTTCAAGACGCACAATGGCCGCTAAACCGGAATTTGACGACATTTACATGGAGCTGGCAGTGAACCTGGCCAAGAGATCGCACTGTATCATGAGGCATGTAGGCGCCGTGCTTACCAAAGACACCCGCATCATTTCCATCGGCTACAATGGCCCCCCTGCGGGCACGCACAACTGCGACCTGGAATGGCCCGAAACCGGCTGCCCCCGCGACTCCAAAGGAGGCTGCTCGCTGGCCATCCACGCTGAGCAAAACGCTATTCTGTATGCCGTGAAAAATAAAGCCACTGTTGATGGAGCCACACTTTATGTTACGCTGTCGCCTTGCCTCTCCTGTGCGCGTATTATCTTTACAATGGGCATAAAAAAGGTTATTTACCTCAACTCCTATGCCGAGCATAAGGGCATTGCTAACGACGAAGGAGTGGATTTCCTGCGGATGTTTGGTGTGGAAGCCGAGAAATACCGTGGAACGCTGCAGAACGTTACTCACATGATCTGATTCAAAAAGTTAATAGTTATCAGTTATCCGTTAAATGTGATGGATATCAGATAACAAGGCAATAATGAGTCACCCAAATAACAAATAACCTTTAACTGATAACTTCCAACATGACACGACTCCCCGCCGAGTGGGAACCACAAAGCGCCGTACAGCTAACATGGCCACACGAAGACAGCGACTGGGCCGACGACCTCGAACTCGTTACACCATGCTTTGTGGCGATTGCCCGCGAGGTGCTCAAACGCCAAAAGCTGCTGGTGGTGTGTAAAAACGCCGACAAAGTACGGCAGCAAATTGGTATTGACACACAGAACCTGCTCGTGGTGGAATTGCCAAGCAACGATACGTGGGCCCGCGACCACGGTGCCGTTACCGTGGAAGAGAACAGCAGGCCGCTTCTGATCGACTTTATGTTCAACGGGTGGGGGCTTAAGTTTGCCGCCAACCACGACAACCTGATCAACGGCAGGCTTCATCAAAAAGGGCTTTTTGGCAACACGCCCATGAAGCACGCAGGACTTGTACTGGAGGGTGGCTCTTTTGAATCCGACGGAGAGGGAACTTTGCTAACGACGGGCGAATGCCTGTTGTCGTTGAACAGAAACCCGCACCTTAACCAATCCGCATTGGAAGAGAAGCTGAAGACGCTTTTCGGGGTAAACAAGATACTGTGGCTCAATAGCGGTTACCTTGCGGGCGACGATACAGATTCTCACGTAGATACGCTGGCCCGGCTGGCACCTGAGAACAAAATTCTTTACGTAAAGTGCGACGACCCGCTGGACGAACACTTTAAAGCATTGGAGACGATGGAGGCAGAATTGAAGGCTTTTGAAAATGCGGCCGGGCAAAAATTTGAGCTGTTGCCGCTGCCAATGGCCGATGCGGCCTTCGATGACGACGGAAACCGGCTCCCAGCTACCTACGCCAACTACCTGGTTATTAATGGTGCGGTGCTTGTTCCGTATTATAATTCCCCCAAGGATAAAATAGCGGCCGGGGTAATTCAGGCAGCTTTTCCGGGTAGAGAAATAGTGGGAATAGACTGCCGGCCACTAATTTTGCAGCATGGGTCTTTACACTGTGTCACTATGCAATATCCTGAAGGTGTGGTAATTTAGTTCTAAAATTGCAGCATGGCTTCAAAACCCGACATATCGAAAAGAGCTTTCTGGGACGTTGACTTTGACCAACTTGACTTCGAAAACAATGCACAGGCAATTATAATCAGAGTTCTGGAAAGAGGAACCTACAACGATATGATATCTATAATGAAGTATTATGGAGAGGAACGTCTGATCAGCGAGCTTACCTCAGCACCCCCCACGAATCGTTAACTTTATTTCGGCAGTTTTTAATGTTGAACCCAAAGAGTTTGAATGCTATACACCAACACAGTGAAGGCAGAAGTGTTCTGATTGAACTTTTTAAAAGACGATTTGTATTCTATGACGAAAAGGATGCATTGGTAGCGATGGGAAATGTGGATGAGGCAGATTCGGAATTGGGGAATTGTCAAACAGAAAATAAAAACCGCTCTATCTGGATACGTTAAAGGCGAGGTGTCTTGAAAATGGGCCAATAAGGATTTAATGAAAAAAACTATAAAAGTAGGGTACGTACAGCAGTCCTGCACCGAAAGCAGGGACGAGAACATCAATAAAAGCATCGCTGGCATAAGAGAATGTGCAAAGAAGGGAGCTCAGTTGGTGATTTTGCAGGAGCTCCACACCGGCGTTTACTTCTGTCAGGCTGAGGACGTCAATCGTTTCGATATGGCCGAGCCGATACCGGGGCCTTCCACCACTGAGTTCGGAGCTGTCGCTAAAGAGCTGGGCGTTGTGCTGGTAATATCGCTGTTTGAAAAAAGAGCGCCTGGCGTTTACCACAACACAGCCGTAGTGCTGGAAAAAGATGGTACCATTGCCGGCACCTACCGTAAAATGCACATACCCGACGACCCCGGTTACTACGAGAAGTTCTACTTCACGCCTGGCGACATGGGCTTCAATGCCGTTGAAACCTCCGTAGGCAAGCTGGGTGTACTGGTGTGCTGGGACCAATGGTACCCCGAGGGTGCCCGCCTCATGGCCATGTCGGGCGCCGACCTGCTGATTTACCCCACTGCCATAGGCTGGGACCCCAACGACTCAAAAGATGAACAAAAGCGGCAGCAGGACGCCTGGGTGATATCGCAGCGTGGCCATGCAGTAGCCAACGGACTGCCTGTGGTGAGTGTAAACCGTGTCGGATTCGAGCCCGACTTCAGCGGGGTAGGAGGAGGCAGCCAGTTTTGGGGGCACAGCTTTGTTGCTGGTCCTCAGGGTGAGTTTCTTCACGTAAGCTCAGCTGATAAGCCCGAAAATGTAGTAGTTGAAATCGATTTGGGCAGGGCAGAAGATGTGCGCCGTATCTGGCCCTTTTTCAGAGACAGGAGAATTGATGCCTACGCCGATATTTTGAAGCGTTGGGGGAAGTAGTGATTACTTTAAAATTTCAAGAAGCTCCTTTACAATTTTCGGGTGCAGATTTTTTTTACCGTGAAAGGGAACAACCATTCTTAGTTTCTCCTTCAAATATATTCTGTGGCTTCCTTTGGTTCTTGCGAGGATAAATCCAGATTTAAAGAGTAAATCTTCAGCCTCTTTGGCATTTAATGTTGGTAACCTAGGCAACTTGAATTTCTAATGTAGTTGTCAAAATCTCTTGGCTCAGGGAGTCTTTTATCTCATGTTCTTCCATCGTTTCAAGATATAATTCCAGGGCCTCTTTAATGTTGGCCATAATTTCTTCAAACGTCTCTCCCTGCGAATGGCAGCCTGGTAGCGAAGGGCAATACGCATAGTAACCATTCTCATCTTTAGTTATAACCACGTTGGCTTTGTAGTTCATAAGAGACCTTTTTGTAAAGATAAAAGTTTTCTTCGTTTGATGTTAATTTGTAATCTCAAACCACATTCACTTCCGGCACCAGTTCAATGGCGAACTTTCTCTTTACGGAAGCTTGTATTTTCTGAGCCAGCTCCCATATATCCCTGCCTTTTCCTTCCCCATAATTTACCAGAACGAGCGCCTGGTGCTTATGAACGCCAATTTCCCCAAAAGTCTTCCCCTTCCAGCCATCCTGCTCAATCAGCCAACCCGCGGGCACTTTTACCGTACCGTCTTCCTGCACATAGCCCGGCACCGCGGGGAAATCCAATTTCAGTTTTTCAAACGCTTCTGCGGTTATCGACGGGTTTTTGAAAAAGCTGCCGGCATTGCCTATCACGTTTGGGTCAGGTAGTTTCGTCTGGCGAATGTGGATGACGGCCTTGCTTACGTCTGCTATGCCGGGCTTTGTTATTCCCCATTGCTGAAGGGTCTCCGCTATGGCTCCGTACGAAGTATTTATTTCCGGCGTTTTACTCAGCTTCAGGGTAACAGAGGTAATAATGTACTTCCCCTTGTACTTATTCTTAAACACGCTCTCACGGTAGCCAAATTTACAGTCTTTGTTCGAAAAGCTTTTGATCTTGCCCGTGCCTAATTCAACCGCCTCCAGCATTTCAAAAGTTTCTTTTATCTCAACGCCGTACGCCCCAATATTTTGCATAGGAGCAGCGCCAACAGTACCGGGAATAAGCGATAGATTCTCGATGCCCCCGTAGCCTCTCTCTACGCAGTACATTACCAGCTCATGCCATATCACACCTGCACCTACCTTCAGCACTATGTCGTCTTCAGTTTCAGCTTCCACGGCAATTCCCTGTATACCCATTTTTATCACCAGGCCGTCCAAATCGCTCGTAAAAAGCAGATTGCTGCCTCCGCCGAGAATCAGCGTGGGATTGTTGCGGTAGATGGGCGAGTTCAACAGCAGCAACAGTTCTTCCACATTTTTAACCTCAATAAAGTATTTGGCTTTTACTTCCAGGTGGAAGGTGTGGCACTGTTGCAGGCTTTTGTTTTCTTCTATCCTCATAACTGAATAGCAAAAATAGAAAAGCTAAATCCGTAAACCCAACGAATCATCCAAACAGGTTGTTTCCTGCCCTTCCACCGAGTTGTTACTTGCCGGTGGCCTGCGCGCGGGGTGGCACTGCTTTCACGCAGGTAGAGAAGCTGCGGCCTATAAACTGAAACAGAGGCAATTTGCCTCTGTTTCCTTCTAACTAAACCTACATTTATTACAACATCATTGGGTCGATGCCATTCATTGGCTATTGGTCCCACCACACCCTGCCATACAGTCCGTCTTCGCCATTAAACTGCCGTTGTACGGCTGCATTGTAGTTTTCAGTGTTATTGAATTGCTCCGTTTCGATATATATTTGCCGTGTAGGAACCGGAGTACCTCCCGGCGATACGAAATTGTCGGGGAATCCTGTTCTTCTCCATTCTGCCCACGCTTCGTAGCCGTGCATAAACAGGTGCACCCACCGCTGCGTCGATATCTGCTCAATGGCATTGGCCGCCTCGTAGGCTATGCCGGGTTGGTTTACAAAGTCATCGAGCCCGTCGGCGCTGCCGGTCCATTGCAGCAGCGACTGCTCTATGGCATGCCTGTAGTGGGCCTCAGCTTCGGTGTCGCCACCCGCAATCCAGCCCCTTTTGGCAGCCTCGGCTTGCGCAAACAGCGCCTGCGCATACGTAACGAGGTATACGGGCGCATCTTGCTGCCAGATGGCATCGCCCAGCAACGAGAAGTTGTCGGTATCCATGTCTTCTGTTTCGCCAAGTGCTAAACCCACGTATTCGCCGGTAGTTCGGGTAGGGTTTCCGAAAACCGTTAATCTCGGGTCGTTTACGGGCTCCATCTTTTCTACAATGGTTTCCGTTAGTGCCCACCACTCCCGGCCCAGGCCGGCATCCGCGTCGATCTGCCCAAACCAGTAATTTTGCACATTGGCATCTGCCAAATGCCTGAACACAAAACTGTCGTCGTTCGACTCCATTATGCCATCAGCCAGTGCGCTGTTAAATTCTGTCTCACCTCTCGAAGGATCCACCTCCGACAGGCGTAGGGCCATCAGCAGCCTGACGGTGTTTGCAAGCTTCTTCCACTGCGCCATGTCGCCGTTATAAATGATGTCGTTGCTTAAAGTTCCGCCTTCAATTTGGTCGCTGGCTTCTTTGAGAAGGGCAAAAAGGCTGTTGTAAATGGCTTCCTGCGTATCGTATGCAGGCGTAAAATCTTCTGCACCTCTCAGGGCTTCCGAGTAAGGCACATCGCCCCAGCGATCGGTTATGTGCCAGAAATAGTAGGCCTTCAGTATTTTAGCCACAGCCAGTTCGTTGTTTACCACCGAAGTACTCAGCACCGTTTCAAGGTCCATCAGCGGCCCCTGGTATAGCCAGTAAAAGCTGGTGCTGGTAACCGGGTAGAGAGAGGCGGTTACGTATTGCGTTTCGGCCAGGTACTGCCCGAAAAACTCCCCCTGAGGCGTAGAACTCAGCCCTGGCAGCGAAAGAGCAGCGCTCGCAATTAACTGCGGGCCCGATGCCTGGCTGGGCTGATTGGGGTTCGTGTTGATATCGTCATCAAATTGATTACAGCTTCCCAATAAAAAGCATATAAGCACTATTAAATATTTATTCTTCATGGCCGCGATTTTTAAAACGTGATGTTGAGATTTAGTCCGTAAGACCGAACTGTATTGAGCTGACCCGATTCGTACCAGCTAATGGCTTGCCCGCCGGTAGAAAGCTCAGAGGGGTCAAGCCCTTTAGGCGCTTTCTGCCAGATCATCGCAGGGTTTCGCGCTATAAAAGCCACAGTTACGCTTTCAAAGGGCGTTCTTTCCAGCAAAGCCCTGTCAAAAGTATGTCCCAGTCTTATCTCTCTCAGCTTGATATAGGAGGCATCGTACAGCCACTCTTCATAGATCCGCCTCCCTACCACGCCGTAGTAGGTTTGCGGGTTCACATAAGCCGTAACGTCCTCGCCGGTTTCCGCCGAAACGCCGTCCACCCTTACACCGCCGCCCTCGTCCACTGCGTCACGTACGTTGAAGCCTTTGTCGTTCGTTTCTACAGTCAAAGGATCCAGCCCGGTTCTCACGGCAAGCATTTTCGATCTGCTGAAAAACTGGCCGCCTACCTGGAAGTCGATCATAGCTGCGACGTCAAATTTCCAGACCCGGAAAATGTTCTGAAAACCACCGGTAAAGTCGGGAAGCACCGACCCGAAGTCGTGAGTAGCATCCGTGTACAATGGCAGGTTGTTTCCATCCAGGAGAATTTTGCCGGAATCAGGGTCTCGCTGATAAGCCTGCCCCACCAGGCTGCCGAATGGCTTGCCTACGTAGGAGTTCAGGTAGCTGCTGGTAGACGAATAGGTAGTAGAGCCATAGTTGTATACATCAATACCCGGGTACAGTTCTACCACCATGCTTCTGTTTCGGTTGAGATTGAAGCTCGTTTGCCAGGAGAAAATATCCGACTGTACAGGTGTCGCATCCAGGGTTAGTTCAATGCCTTTGTTTTCAATCAGGCCGGCGTTGATAAAGGCCGAGCTGTAACCGCTGGTGCCGGATACATCCAGGCTTATAATCTGATCTTCATTCTTTTGCTGGTAGTATGTAAAACCAGCCCCCGCACGTCCCTGGAAAAACTTCAGATCTATGCCAGCCTCATAGGAGTGAGCGAACGAAGGACGAATGTTCGGGTTGTTGAGCGTGTTGGGGACAGATAATGTGCTTTTGCCGTCGTACACGGTGCCTACGCTGTAAAACGCCGAGGTTTGATAGGGACTGAGGTCCGACCCCGCCTGTGCATAGCTCACCCTCAGCTTACCCAGCGACAGCGGCTTCCATTGCACAAGCTCACTAAAGATCACACTGCCCGATACCGAAGGGTACCAGTAAGAATTGTTGTCTTCCGGCAGGGCCGACGAATTGTCGTTCCGCAGCGTGGCATCAATAAAGTACGTACCGCCATAGCCCACAGAAACCATCCCGTATGCACTCCGGATCTGCTTTCGGAGGACATACGACGAAGTAACCGGGCGGTCAATCGAGGCCTCAATATTATAAAAGCCCGGTGCTGAAAGACCGCCAACCGTGCGCTGCGAAACATAGCTGTAATCCCGGTCGTATATGTTGCCACCAAGGCTTGCATCCAGCGAAAACTCGTTCCAGTCTTTTTTGTACTGGGCTAAAAATTCGTAGTTCATTTCTTTGTTCTGGTACTTGCCCACGGAGTATCCGGGCTGTCTTCTTCCACCAAATGCAATTCGGCTTTCAATATTTTGCGTGTACATGTCCGACCTGATAAAACCACTGAGTGTTAGCTCCGGCAGTACATTATAGGTAAGTCCAATATTGCCAAAAAAACGGTCTCGACTATCGTTGCTTGTATTTTCATAGGCATCGAAATAAGGGTTGTTCCAGTAGAGAGGGGTAAAGCTGGTAAGCTCTCCTGTGGCGGCGTTGGACCTGCGATGGTTCCAGTGCAAAAACGTGCCATCGTCGTAGCGGTAGTCTTTCAGCCGCGTCATATCTACATTGCGCTGAAACCACTGTCCGAGGTACCTCGAGCCGTCCTCCGACCCCTGCGACGGCCGCTGGGCGTTGTTGGTGGCGTAGTTGATATTGGAGGAAACCTCCAGTTTGTCCGAAAGGGCTGCGCCGAGGTTCAGCCCAAGGTTGTTACGGTTTAGCCAGGTGTTTGGCTCCACACCCTGGATGCGGGTATCGTTAAAGCTCAACCTGAAATTGGTATTTGCTCCCCCACCCGATATGGTGACGCCATTGTTTAAGTTGCTTCCCGTTTCGTAGTAGTCTTTGATGTTGTCGGGATGCGGCACAAATGGGGTAAGCTGTCCGAATGTAGGGTCTTGCGGATAGAAGCTGAATATTTGCCGCACAGGTGTGCCATCCATTCGCGGGCCCCAGCTTTCGTCTACCTGCATGTCTACGTATGGGTCGCCATTGTCGAGCGTTCTCCAGGTTTGGCTCGATCCGCCGCCGTACATGTTTTGGTACGGCATAATGTTTCCCACCTTTTCAATCGAAAATGCCGAGTTTAGCTGTACACTCACTTTTCCGGCATCCCGGGCTCCTTTCTTTGTCGTTATCATAATTACCCCGTACTGACCCCGTATGCCGTAAAGGGCCGAAGCTGCCGGGCCTTTCAGCACATTTACGGATGCAATATCTTCGGGATTGATATCCTGCGCCAGGTTGCCGAAGTCTACGCCGGCACTTCCGGAGAAATTGGCATTCGAAATGGGGGTTCCGTCTACCACTATCAGAGGTTGGTCGCCGCCGTTAATTGAGTTGACGCCCCGGATTTTGATCTTTTGCGTGCCACCCATACTTGCGCCAGACGACCCCACCACCTGCACACCCGCAATTTTGCCTGCCAGCGACCCTATCACGTTTTGCTCCTTGGTGTAGGTGAGGTTTTCGCCTTCTACCTCTTGGGTGGCATATCCCAGCGACCGCTCGTCTCTCGTTATGCCAAGGGCGGTTACCACTACTTCCGACAGTTGCTTCACGTCGGGGCTCATGCGGTAGTTGATGGTAGTGCGGCCTTCAATGGGTACTTCCGCAGTTTCGTAGCCGATGAAGGAAATAACAAGCGTGCCTGCCGTAGAAGGGGCGCTTATGGCATAGTTGCCGTCTTTGTCGGTAACAGTGCCCGAGGTAGTGCCTTTAACGAGGATTGTCACACCTGGAAGGGGACCTTCTTCCGACGTGATTTGCCCCCTGATGGTGGATTCCTGGGAATAAACGTTGCCAGACAACGCCACCATAAAGGGCAAAAAGAAGGATAAAATTTTCTTCATATAATGTCATTTAGTGTGCCTTCGAGTTAACCCCGTCAAAACAAAATTAAAAGCCGTCAAAAGTTTTTGTCGAAACTTGATAATGCCCTCATACGTAACGGTTTGGGGATGCTTGACTAAGTCAGATCTTAGTCAAACGTTGGCCGTTCAAAGCAAGAACCTTTGATTTGCGGCGAATAAAAGGTAGTTTTCTCGAAAGATTCAGCTATTGGAAGTATATGATTTCTGGTAAAATAAAAGCCGAAATAGAAAGATCTGCGGTTATTACGTCTATTGCAGGGGTGAAAGGAGGAGCAGGATGGGGCAGCTTTACGCGGACCATTTTTGAGCGTATAGCCAGAAGAATTAATCAGGAGGTAACAAAGAAAGCCATTGAGTCTCCTGACCTCGTGAGAGATTTTCTGTTAATAGGGGAGCAGGAGTTCGCCAAAATGCTGTTCACGTACAAGCTGTCGGGTATGGACGATTTTTTAGCGCACCTTTCTAAAACGAGTACCCAGAAGCCATACCGATGGATTAGCGGAAAAACCCTGCAGAGCTACTGGAATAACGGGAGCGCAAAGGACAAAAAGCTCAACGTTCTACTAACGTTTCTGGGCGTAAACCTTTCCGATTGGGACAATTGGAAACTTCCACAAGCCGAGCAACCGGTGATGAGCCCACCCGACAACACCCTGCGACTGTTGCAGAGGCATTTTATAGGCTGCTACTATCGCTACTACCAAAAGACGGATAGTAGTAATGTGCTGATAAAAACCCCTTTTGTAATACGTGAAGATCGCAACGACCTGGTTGTGGTAGAAACCAAAACCCTCGGGCACCAATACAAGAGCACAGCAATGACAATAAGGAATGGCGCATTGTATATCGAATGTGAGAACCTGAACTGGGATGAGAAGGAGAGCTTCATATTCAACGTGGGCTTTGAGCCGAACCCTGAAGTACTCACGGGCGTTTCAAACACGCTGAACAGGAGAGGACAGGCCATAGCCATAAAAAATGTACTGGTAAAGCAAAGCCACCCGTTCGACTACGCCACCGAAGCAGGCGTCGAAATCTCGTTTCACCAGCATTTTGATGCCGGATCGGAAGAAGCCTGTGTAGTCCCTTTCTTCAGAAATAGCCCGCGCAACATTATTTGCACCCCGTACTGCTACACACTTGGCGAGTTAGCCTCGGCTGTCGGCGAAAAAACGGAGAATAAGACGCCTGTTTAGCCGAAGAGGTAAAATACGGAGAAATGGCTCCGTTACTTCCTCTCGAATACAACCTCGCCTCCCACTATCGTCATCACCGTTTGTGCGTTCAAAATTTCATTTTCTTCCACCGTCATTATATCCCGGTCGAACACAGTAAAATCGGCCAGCTTGCCGGGTGCTATCGAGCCTTTAATATCTTCCTCGAAGGCTCCGTAGGCGGCGTCAAGGGTGTACGACCTGAGCGCCTCCTCTCTGCTCATTTTCTGGTCTGCCTCGTAGCCGCCCTCGGGTGTGCCTTTCAGCGTTTTGCGGGTTACCGACGAATAGAAGGAAGCCACGGGGCTAATCGGCTCAACCGGCGCGTCGGTTCCATTAATTACCTTTGCACCACTTTGCAGCAATTTTTGCCAAACATACGCACCGTTTACTATTCTGCGTTCGCCCAGCCTGTAAATGGCCCACGGCCTGTCGCTCGACATATGAATGGCCTGCATTGCAGCTATTACGCCCAGCTCTGCAAATCTGGGAATGTCCTGAAGGTCAAGGTGCTGCGCATGTTCTATGCGGAACCGGTGGTCAGTCGCTTTTTCGGGGTTACGTTTGAACGCTTCTTCATAAATATCCAGCACTTCCTGGTTTGCTCTGTCGCCAATTGCGTGGGTGCAAACCTGAAAGCCATTAGCCAGACCTTCATTCACCGCCTTTTCAATGTCTTCCATTGGCGTAACGTTATGCCCGAAGGCACCCGCCATATCGCTGTACTCTTCCAGCAGCCATGCGCCTCTCGACCCCAGCGCGCCGTCGGAATAGAGTTTTATTGAGCGCACGGTTAGCAAGTTGTTGCCCAGCCCAATTTCTGGTCCTTTGGTGTAGTAATCACTCAGAAGCTGTTCGTTTCGGCCATTCAGCATGGTGTAAATGCGAACCTTCAACTTGCCTTCCTCAATAAAGGATTTGAACAGGTCGATTTCATCTTCGTCGGCACCGGCATTCTGAAAGCTGGTGATCCCGTTTTCGAGGCATTCCTGTATCGCCAGCTCCAGCGCTCTTCTCTGCTTTTCAGGTGTTGTTTCCGGAATGGCCCTGCTTATCAATCCCTGTGCAGTTTCGTTGAACATGCCGGTTGGTTCGCCGTTTATGTCTTTAAAAATTTCTCCACCATCGGGAGAGGGCGTGTTTTTGGTTATGCCCGCCACCTCCATGGCTTTAGCATTGGCAAACCCGGCATGGCCGCTGGCATGCGAGAGAAATACCGGATGATTGGGGACTGCCTCGCTTAGCAGGTAGTGGGTTTGAAATCCGTTCACTAATTTTTCAGGAGAACTTATCCATTTATCCTGGTGCCAGCCGCGTCCCAGTATCCACTCGCCTTCGGGTGTATTGCCGGCGGCCTCTTTCACCTTTTCAACCAGTTCTTCATAGCTGGTTACGGCCATCAGGTCTACATTCAATCGGTTGTAGCCAACCCCCATTATGTGAGCGTGGCTTTCAATAAAGCCGGGCGTCATAGTTCTACCCGCCAAATCGATCACTTTCGTTTGGTCACCCACATAGCTTTCAACTTCGGCCCGGGCACCTGCATATACTATGGTGTCACCCGCCACTGCTACAGCCTCTACTTTCTCGTTGTTTTCGTCTGCGGTATAAATAGGCCCACCCCAGATCACGACGTCTGCTTTTGGGGTTTCTTTGCAGGAAAAAAGGCTGGCTGATAATAAAGTCAGGAGAATGCCGAGACTGCGCTTCATACGAGTTTTGTTGTTTATTTTTCAAAAGCCGAAATAGAAGCTTTTGTTTCTTTTTTCAAAGTGTAAATAGGCAAACGGTCACGTCCAACCTCGAAGCCCCAGCTTCCAGCCTTCCAACCTCCAAACTCGAGCCTCCATCAACGTTTAACGCTCATTATTAACTTTCTCAAAAAATTTCTACCTTTGCGGTCCCGTTCGAGTGAATGGGCTTTGGCCTGAAAAAGCCAGGGTTTAAACAACTAAAGTTGCAGACTTTTGGTCCGGAGGCTGCGACGTAATGCCAGGGACCGTTTTTTATTTATGGTAGAAAAATCAGAAACATTTGATTGGGATGTGCTATCGGCCAAAGGTTTTGGCGACGGATATTCCAAAGAGAAGCGTGCCGAAATGGAGAAACTCTATGAAGGAACGCTGAACCAGATCACAGAAAAAGAAGTGATCAACGGAACCGTTGTAGGCATCACCGATCGTGATGTAATCGTTAACATCGGTTTCAAATCAGATGGCTTGGTGGCCCTGTCTGAATTTCGCGACAAGCCCGACCTCAAAGTAGGCGACGAAGTTCAGGTATACATCGAAGAGCAGGAAAACGCCAACGGACAGCTCGTGCTGTCGCGCAGAAAAGCCAAGATCGTGAAGGCATGGGAAACCATCCAGCATGCGCACGATTTCGACGAAGTGATTGAAGGTATGGTGAAGCGCCGGACAAAAGGCGGCCTTATCGTCGACATCTTCGGCGTAGAAGCATTCTTGCCAGGTTCGCAAATTGACGTGAAGCCAATCCGCGACTTCGACATCTTTGTGGGCAAGAAGATGGAGGTAAAAGTAGTGAAGATCAACTACACCAACGACAACGTGGTTGTGTCTCACAAAGTATTGATTGAAAAAGACCTTGAGCAGCAAAAAGCCGAGATACTTAACAACCTCGAAAGAGGCCAGGTACTCGAGGGTGTGATCAAAAACATGACCAACTTCGGTGTGTTCATCGATCTTGGCGGTGTGGACGGTCTGTTGCACATTACCGATATTTCATGGGGCCGTATTAACCACCCTGAAGAAGTTCTTAAGCTTGACGACAAAGTCAACGTTGTTGTGCTCGATTTCGACGACGAGAAAAAACGTATTTCTCTTGGCATGAAGCAGTTGACATCTCATCCATGGGATTCACTTCCAGCCGACATCGCAATCGGATCGAAAATTAAGGGTAAGATTGTAAACGTGGCCGACTATGGTGCGTTCCTGGAGATCCTTCCCGGTGTAGAAGGCCTGATCCACGTGTCAGAAATGTCATGGTCGCAACACCTTCGCAATCCACAGGATTTCATCAGCATTGGCGACGAAATAGAAGCAGTAGTGCTTACTATCGATCGTGACGAGCGTAAGATGTCGCTCGGCATTAAGCAGCTGACTGAAGACCCTTGGACCAAGCAAGACCTGATTGTAAACTATGCTGTTGGCACCCGCCACAAAGGTGTGGTTCGCAACCTTACCAACTTCGGTTTGTTTATTGAACTCGAAGAGGGTATCGACGGCCTTGTTCACGTTTCTGACCTTTCGTGGACGAAGAAGATCAAACACCCTTCCGAATTTGTGAAAGTAGGCGATGAACTGGAAGTAATGGTACTTGAGCTTGACGTTGAAAACAGAAGGCTGGCACTTAGCCACAAGCACCTTGAGGAAAACCCCTGGGATACCTTCGAAAGCGTATTTACCCGTGGTTCCGTGCACAAGTGTACCATCATCAGCAAGTCTGACAAAGGTGCCGTGCTTGAGCTTCCTTACGGATTGGAAGGCTTTGCGCTTACCAAGAACCTCGCCAAAGAAGATGGGTCAATGGCCGAAACCGGCGAAACGCTCGACTTCATGGTAATGGAATTCTCTAAAGACGAAAAGCGGATTACGCTTTCTCACACGGCTGTATTTAGCGAGCCACAGGAGAAGGCAAGAACTGCCACCAGAAAAGAAGCCCCTAAGCAGGGTGGAGGTAAGTCTAAAGCCATTGATAAGATCAACAAGGATGCGGAAAGAACTACCCTCGGCGATCTTGAAGCGCTTTCAGCATTGAAAGAGCAAATGGAAAGCAATGCAACTTCGCAGAAGAAAGAAGCTGCTAAACCTAAGGCCAAGAAAGAAGAAAAGGCCGCAGAAGAGTCGGCTGACGAAGAGAAGTCAGAAGAATAATCAGAAAAGGTGCTTCGGCACCTTTTTTTTGGTTAATAGTTAATGGTTAACTGTTAATCGCCATTGTACAGACCAATAACCAATAACCAATAACCAATACTTATTTTGTGCCGGAATCATTTGCACCGAGGCAGATAATTCCTAGATTTGCAGTCCCAAAAATGGTCAAGTGGCCGAGTGGCTAGGCAGAGCTCTGCAAAAGCTCCTACAGCGGTTCGAATCCGCTCTTGACCTCTAAAACGAGCCCCGGTTTTTAAAAGAGCCGGGGTTTATTTTTTTTCAAAACAATATTTCAATTCTGTCATCCTTTCGGGCCCGCTTTTGTCTGAAACAGCACGGCACAATTAGCCATGAACCAGGCCCGCCACTACAATCGGGAAATAGCATATACAACGACCGGCTGCAGGTTTTATTTGATGCAAAAATTTGTTGGGCCCCGGGCTGTAGAAGCAGCGCTTATAGCAAGGCTTTTAAGTCAGCCTTAAATAAAAGCTGAAGCCTCTTTTACCTCTCTTTTCGCTTTTTAACCCTTCTTAAAAAAGTTCAAACCCTGCAAATATTTAAAATGATTCTAAATAGGAGTATTTTCGTATCAATACCCGCTCTATCTAATTAGTATTCAACGGATTTAGATAATATTGCTCAGGAGTTCGGAAACACTCAAAAATTTACCCGGAAATAAGCTTTTGAAAAGATTGACTCCCATATTAGATTTGCAGCGACTCTTAAAAGGTACAACACAAAAGATGCTAAAACCTGTAAAATTCTCTCCTTATAAGGATAAAAGCAGAACCCTATCCCGCACCTTTTGTCTAGCCCTCATTACACTATTTTTTTCGTTCGCTACAGCAGTAGCCCAGGAAGATGGTGCATCAGGTGGGGCAGACGGTGGAGGTGCAACCGACCCTGCAGTAATTGCCGCAGGAGAAGCATTATTCAAGCAAAACTGTACAGTTTGCCATTCGATTAATGAGCGGGTAGTGGGCCCTGCGTTAAAGGATCTTCATAAAAGACGTCCTTTGCCATGGATTATCGAATTCGTGAGGAATTCACAGAAGGTAATTCAAAGCGGTGATCCTTACGCCGTTCAGCTATACAACGAGTACAACAAAACGTTGATGACGCCTTTCGATTTCTCCGATGAAGAAATCACGTCGATTGTAGCTTACATTCAAAGTGCATCAGAGGCGCCTGCTCCTCAGGCCGCTCAGCCCACAACAGGTACAGATACCCAGGCAGGTGCCCAGGATGGTGCAGGCGTACCATCCCAATATATTAACATAATCCTTATAGGCCTGCTGGTTGTTCTGGCACTTATCTTATTGGTGCTTGTGCTCATTGTGTCGGTGCTCACCCGCTATCTGAAGCAAAAAACCGACATCGACCCCGAAGACCGGGAGATAATCGAACAAAAAGCTGAAGCCGGTAAAGTGCTGAAAAGCAATGGATTCCTGGGCTTCATGGTGTTTGTTTTCACAGCTATTGTATTGAAAGCTGTAATCGACGGATTGTTTACAGTGGGTGTGCAGCAGGGCTACCAACCTACACAACCCATCGCCTTCTCACACCAGCTGCACGCCGGTCAGTATGAAATCGACTGTAACTATTGCCATACAGGCGTAAGGAAAAGTAAAAATGCGAATATTCCTTCGCCTAACATTTGTATGAACTGCCATACGGTGATTCAGAACGTGGGTGGACAAACCGGCATGTCTCCTGAAATCCAGAAGATTTACGCTGCCGTGGAAAGCAACACGCCAATCGAATGGGTGCGGATACACAATCTCCCTGACCTGGCTTATTTTAATCACGCGCAGCACGTAGAAGTTGGCGGCCTCGATTGCCAGACTTGCCACGGACCTGTACAGGAAATGGAGGTGGTGTACCAGTATTCTCCACTTACGATGGGCTGGTGTATCAATTGCCACAGAGAAACGCAGGTTAACGCCGAAGGCAATGCGTATTACGATAAACTAATAGAACTTCATAAGAAGAACACAAAGGATCCGATGACTGTCGAAGATATCGGTGGACTTGAGTGTTCGAAGTGTCATTATTAATCAACCAAATTTGTCCCCCCGGGAAATGAAAGATAATACTAAAACATATTGGAAGGGAATAGAGCAGTTGAAGAACGACGCTGAGTTCGTAAAGCATGCCGAAAAGGAATTCCCTGAATATCTTCCAATTAACGATAAAGATGGCGATAGCGGTAGCTCTCGTCGCGACTTCCTGAAAACCATGGGCTTCGGCATCGCTGCTGTTTCGCTGGCAGCATGCGAGGCACCAATTCGCAAGGCAATTCCATACCTCAATAAGCCTGCCGATGTTGATCCGGGTGTACCCAACTACTATGCATCTACCTATATAAATGGCAGCGACTATGCCAGCATAGTGGTAAAAACACGGGAAGGCCGCCCGATCAAAATCGACGGCAATAAGCTTTCAAAAGTATCCGGTGGCGGTACTTCAGCGCAGGTGGAGGCATCTGTACTTTCGTTGTACGACAAGCAAAGGCTTCAAAATCCGGTAAAGTCAGGTGAAGCCATTACCTGGGAGACGCTGGACAGTGAGGTTACCGCCAAACTGAATGAAATAGCCTCAACCGGAGGACAGATAAGAATTGTTGCTCACAGCATTGTAAGCCCATCGACAAAAAGAGCGCTTGCGGCATTTGCAGCAAAATACCCTTCTACCCGGGTGGTGTATTACGATGCGCTTTCCGTAAGCGGTGCACTTGACGCCAATCAGCAGTCGTTCGGTGTGAGAGCACTGCCGTCATACAGCTTCGACAAAGCCAAAACTATTGTTTCGTTCGATGCCGACTTTTTGGGTAATTGGGTAAATCCAACCCTTTTCAGCAGACAATTTGCCGAGTCGAGGAAGCTTGGGCCGAAGAAAAAGGAAATGTCGAGGCTGTACAGCTTTGAAGCGAATCTTTCGCTAACAGGCGCCAACGCCGACTATCGCACTGCGGTGCGGCCGTCTCAAATCGGCCTTTACGTTGGCAATCTTTATAACCTTATTGCAGCCAAAGCAGGCGCACCTGCGCTTAATGTGGCTAAGGTCGAAGATACTGCCCAACTTACTCAGGCCGCAAACGATCTATGGGCATCGCGCGGAGCATCTGTTGTGGTGTCAGGCGAGAACGATGCGAATGTTCAGATTTTGATCAACGGGATCAACGAAATGCTTGGCAACTATGGTGCTACCATCGATTGGAACACACCGGTACTTCTCAGGCAGGGAGACGACCGGGCAATGGATGCGTTTGTTGCCGATCTTGGCAGGGGCAGCGTTTCAGGGGTCATTTTCTACAATTGTAACCCCGTATACGACCACCCTAAAGGGGCAGCCATCGCTTCAGCATTGGTCAATCCGGCACTTACGCTTTCTACCTCAGACAGGATCGACGAGACTAGCTCGGCAGTTACCTACGTAGCACCCGATCATCACTATCTTGAGTCGTGGAATGATGCGGAACCGGCTAAAGGACATTTCAGCCTTGGTCAGCCTGCAATTACCAACATATTTAATACACGGCAGGCGCAGCAGTCGTTCCTGGTGTGGGCAGGGCAAAATGTCGACTATCTCGACTTCATTCAAGCGGGATGGAGGCAAACACAGTTTGCCGGACAGTCGCAGGATGGCGATTTCCAGATGTTCTGGGACAGGTGTCTTTACAACGGCGTGTACGAAGGCACGTCGGCTTCCGACATAGCTTCCGCAGGTGCGTTTAATGGCAATACTTCGGCAGCGGCTTCTGCCATTGCTTCAAAATATAAAACAGGCAATACTGAAATTGAGCTGGCTGTTTATGCCAACATTGGCATTGGTGCAGGCGAGCAGGCAAACAACCCGTGGTTGCAGGAGATGCCCGATCCTATCTCTAAAGTGTGCTGGGAAAATTATCTGAGCATGCCGCAGTCGATGGCCAGTGAAATGGGCATCGAGATGAAGGAAGGCTTTACAGTAACCGCTACTGTTGATGTAAACGGAACTAGCTTTACCCTGCCAGTGGTTGTTCAGCCCGGACAGGCACCAGGCACCGTAGGTCTGGCGTTGGGTTATGGCCGTACAAAAGCAGGCAGGGTTGCCGATGGGGTAGGAGTGAACGCTTATCCTTTGCTTTCGGTAGTAGATGGCGCTGTGAACTATGCTGTCACGTCGGGAGTAAAAGTTCAGGTTGCAGCGGAGGGTTATCGCATCGCCCAAACACAGACGCACCAAACCTTTATGGGGCGTGAAACAGTAATTCAGGAGTCGGTTCTTTCCGAGTACAAGAAAGACCCTTCAGCCGGAAGATATAAGCCGATGATTGCAACCGCAGGAGGCATGAAGCGTCCTGGTGCGGTGACTTTGTGGGACGGGCATAATTACAACAACCACCATTGGGCGATGGTTATCGACCTCAACTCTTGCACCGGTTGTTCGGCATGTACCATTGCCTGTACCGCAGAAAACAATATACCTGTAGTAGGCAAGCAGGAGGTAATCAACCGCCGCGATATGCACTGGTTGAGAATTGACCGCTACTATAGCAGCAAAGGAAATAAAGAAGACAAGAGCATTGAAGGCAATGCATTGCTGGAGCAGGCTGCGGAAAATCCGGAGGTTGTATTCCAGCCCATGTTATGCCAGCAGTGTAACAATGCACCTTGCGAAACAGTATGTCCTGTGGCTGCCACCACGCACAGCACCGAGGGTCTTAACCAAATGACCTACAACCGCTGTATCGGTACCCGCTATTGTGCCAACAACTGTCCGTACAAAGTGCGTCGCTTTAACTGGTTCAAGTATCACGAAAACGACCAGTTCCCGGATAACCTCTCCATGAACAATGAACTGGGCAAAATGGTACTCAACCCGGACGTAACTGTGAGAGCCCGTGGTGTAATGGAAAAATGTACTTTCTGTGTGCAGAGAATACAGCTTGGCAAGCTTAATGCGAAAAAGGAAGGGCGTCGTCCTGTAGATGGCGATGTTACTACCGCTTGTGCTTCTGCTTGTCCTACTGAAGCCATTGTATTCGGTGATATCAAGGACCTTAACAGCAGGGTTTCGCAGCTACTCAGGCTTTCCGTTGACAAAGACGGCGCTACTGAGGTGCAGGAAGAAAGAGCCTACAACGTGTTGGAAGAGATTGGCACGAAGCCTAACGTCTGGTACTTCACCAAGATTAGAAATAAGGAAACATCTGAAAATCAAGCTTAAGAACGAGTACTATGCAAGCAGTAGCATCAGTAAGAAAACCGCTGATAACTAATGGGAAGACCGTCCATGACGTTACAGTTGATATTTGTTCCAGGGTGGAAGAAAAGCCGGCCGCTTCATGGTTGCTGGCCCTGGGAGTTTCATTAGTTGTTCTTGGAATAGGACTTTACGCCGTGGTCGTTACCGTTTGGGATGGTATTGGCGTTTGGGGCTTAAATAAAACAGTAGGCTGGGCTTGGGACATCACCAACTTCGTGTGGTGGGTCGGTATTGGTCACGCAGGAACGCTTATTTCAGCGATTTTGCTTCTTTTCCGTCAAAAATGGAGAATGTCCATCAACCGTGCCGCAGAAGCAATGACCATTTTCGCCGTAATTTGCGCGCTTATGTTCCCTATCCTTCACATGGGCCGCCCGTGGCTTGGTATGTACTGGGCTATTCCGTTGCCCAACACCTTCGGGTCGCTGTGGGTAAACTTTAACTCGCCGCTTCTCTGGGACTTCTTCGCCATTAGTACTTATTTCTCCGTTTCGCTGGTTTTCTGGTATATCGGCCTTATTCCCGACTTTGCAACCATCCGCGACAGGGCAGTTAATAAAGTTTCGAAAGCAGTTTACGGTGCACTTAGCTTCGGCTGGGACGGCGCTGCCAAAACATGGTCACGCTACGAGTCTGTGGCGCTCATTCTTGCAGGATTGGCCACACCGCTGGTACTTTCGGTTCACACCATCGTATCAATGGACTTTGCAACCTCGGTGATACCCGGGTGGCACACCACTATTTTCCCTCCGTACTTCGTTGCCGGAGCGATATTTTCAGGTTTTGCCATGGTGTTAACTTTGCTTCTCATCACCAGAAAAGTTTTTAAACTTGAAGATTATATCACTGTCGAGCACATTGAGCTGATGAACATCATCATCATCGTGACAGGTTCGATTGTTGGTGTGGCTTATATCACCGAGCTTTTTGTTGCGTGGTATTCCGGAGTTGAATATGAGCAGTATGCTTTCTTAAACAGAGTAACCGGGCCTTACTGGTGGGCTTATGCATCCATGATGACCTGCAACGTGATTTCGCCACAGCTGTTCTGGTTTAGAAAAATAAGAACAAGCATTGCTTCTACCTTTGTGATATCTATTATCGTAAATATCGGCATGTGGTTCGAGCGTTTTGTGATCATCGTAACCTCCCTCCACAGAGATTACCTTCCCTCAAGCTGGGCCATGTTTTACCCCACCAGGTTCGACGTAGGTATGTACCTGTTCTCTTTTGGTTTCTTTTTTACCGCTTTCCTGTTGTTTGCTAAGTTTTTCCCCGTAATCAACATGGCCGAAGTGAAGAGTATTGTAATCAGTGATTCTGAAAAAATTAAAAAATAATCAGATGGCATCGCATAATAAATATTTAGTGGGTGTTTTCGATAATGAGGTCGTTCTTCTCGACGCCGTAAGGGCTGTTA
Source organism: uncultured Imperialibacter sp. (assembly GCA_965651695.1). Lineage (GTDB taxonomy): Bacteria > Bacteroidota > Bacteroidia > Cytophagales > Cyclobacteriaceae > Imperialibacter. The sequence goes on from CBFGTI010000037.1 coordinate 28,575, forward strand.
GAAAAGGAGGGATCCGCATACACGAAGTATATTCTCCATTTCCTGTGCATGGGCTTGACGATGCGCTTGGCTATAAAAGATCAAGGCTGCCTATCGCCGCATTCCTCTTTGGCTTGCTGGGAACGTCGCTGGCATTGACCATGCAGATTGGAATGATGACTGTCGACTGGCCGATGATTATTGGAGGTAAAGATTATTTGCCGCTTCCCAGCTTTATTCCGGTAACGTTCGAATTGACAGTTCTTCTGTCTGCGTTTGGCATGGTAGGCACTTTTTTTATAGCAAGTAACCTCAAGCCCTGGGGCAAACCTAAGTTGTTTGATATCAGGATCACTGACGACAAGCACATCATGGCCATTGATCTGTCGAAAAATCCTCTCTCAGTTGACGCAATCAGGAAGAGTTTGCAGGATAGCGGAGCTTCAGAAGTAAATGAAACTACCATTTAAAGAAGGTAATCGAAATGACCCGAAATAATCATATACTTAACCAAGCCGTAAAATTTGCCGGTCTGTTATTGCTAGCGGGCTGTGCTGCCAGGGGAGACTATCCCGGAGTTGAGTATGCACCACAAATGTACCACTCAACGGCCTACGAGCCTTTGACACAAATAAAAGACAAAGAGGCTGGAGCAATGATCACTTCGATGGAGGAAGGGCCCGCGGAATTTTATAATTCTAACCCTTACAATCCTAACGAGATGACCATGCGAATGCCGGCTCCTGGCACCGTAAGTAGAAATGCGAACGGTTACCTTCCGTACAGAATCCACAAAGACTCACTGGCCTATGCAGGTCGTGTGCTTAAAAACCCTACGGACTCAACTGCGGCAGTATTGCAGGAGGGCACTGCCCTTTACAAGCGCTATTGCTGGCACTGCCACGGAGATACCGGACAAGGCGATGGCCCTGTAGGGGTAGTATACAAGGGCGTGCTTGCATACAATTCAGCTTCTGTTAAGAATGCGCCGGAAGGACACATTTTTCACGTGATTACACATGGAAAAGGCAGGATGATGCCGCATGCCGCAATTGTAAGCCCTGAAGACAGGTGGAAGATTGTGAGGTACGTACAAACGCTACAAAGACAATAATTAATGCTTTAAGCCAATATCGATGACTGAAGAAAAATACATTTTTACTTCAACTGCCCGTAAGAGACTTTTTATTACCATAATAGTTGGTGTAGTTTTACTTGCGCTTGGCATAGTTCTCCTCAATACGGGAGGGCACGAAGCTCATGGTGAAGCCGGCGGGCATGGAGATTTCCATTGGACCAAGAGGCTGTGGGTAAACATGTGGGTGAACAATGTTTACTTCGCCGGGCTTTCCCTTATCGGAGTCTTTTTTGTTGCCATTCAGTATGCTGCGCAGGCGGGCTGGTCTGTTGGCGTTAAAAGGATTGCGCTTTCTTTTGGCTCATGGCTGCCCATCGCTTTTGTGCTGATGCTGGCTACCTATTTCTTAGCCGGATCTGGCCACGATCTGTTTCACTGGTCGCACCACGATGTTTACGATCAAGCGTCTGAGCATTTCGATACAGTGATCAACGGAAAGAAATCATACTTTTTCTGGCCTATGCAGGACCATCCGTCTTTTCCCGTTTTCTGGATGCTTCGCCTGGTGGTATTCTTTGGTGTATGGTACTATTTCTTCACCAAGATGAGATCTATCATGTTTGAGGAAGACAGAATAGGCGGGACGCAAAGCTGGTACAGGCTAAGAAGCATTTCGGCAGTCTTCCTGGTGATTTTTGCCGTAACCTCATCGGTTGCTGCGTGGGATTGGGTTATGTCTATCGATGTGCATTGGTTCAGTACTATGTTCGGCTGGTATGCATTTGCAAGCTGGTGGGTTGCCGGCCTGGCGCTTATTACCTATATAGTAGTGCTTCTTAAAGACAGGGGTTATCTGGGAATCGTGAATGCAAATCACCTCCACGATCTCGGTAAGTTTGTGTTTGCATTCAGTGTGTTCTGGACTTACATCTGGTTCTCGCAGTTCTTCCTTATTTACTATGCCAATATCCCGGAGGAGACTACCTATTTCGTTGAGCGCTGGAAAAACAGCCACTGGGCGCCTTTCTTCTATTTTAACCTGGCTATCAACTTTTTCTTCCCCTTCCTTGTACTGATGACGAGGGACTCTAAAAGACATTCCAGGATACTGAAGATAGTTTGCCCTGCGATAATTTTTGGCCATTGGTTCGATTTCTATTTGATGATCACGCCGGGAACTTTAAGCGAAAACGGCGGTTTTGGATTTGTTGAAGTTGGTTTACTGGCCGTTTATCTTGGTGCGTTTTTGATTGTGGTACTCACTAGTCTTTCAAAGGCTCCGCTGGTAGCGAAAAACCATCCTATGCTGGAGGAAAGCTTACATCATCATATTTAACAGAAAAGAAAAAGGTTCTGCTATGTTTAATGCGGTTTTAATAATAGGTTTAATATTGATTGCTTTCATCCTGTTCACACTGTTCAGGGTAAGCACTCTGGTAGATATACTCAAAGGAAACTCAAAAAAGCAGGTTACCCGCAGTAACAGCTTGAATGGCATTTTCTTTCTCGTATTTCTGATTGGTGGTCTGGTGCTTTTCTTCGCCTACTCATTTAGCGAATTCGAAAACTATTACCCACCGTTGGCTTCTGAGCACGGTGCTGCAACCGACACGCTGTTTTGGGTAACTATGGCCATCACCGGTGTTGTGTTCATCGTTACGCAAATTCTTCTGTTCTGGTTTTCGTACAAGTACCAGTACAAGACCGAAAACAAGGCATTATTCTACCCCGACAACAATAAACTGGAGATAATCTGGACAGTGATTCCTGCCATCGTGCTCACACTTCTTGTTATTTCGGGATGGAGAACCTGGGTGGACATTACGCAGAAGGCGCCGGATGAGGCCGAGGTGGTGGAAATTCTGGGATTTCAGTTTGCCTGGGCCGCAAGGTATCCCGGCAGAGATAAGCAATTGGGAGACTACGACTTCCGCCTTATTGATGCAGAGAACCAGATGGGAATGGACTTCAAAGACAAGGCATCGTTTGATGATTTTATCCCACGCGAAATTCACATACCCAAAGGCAAACCGGTTAAACTGAACATTAGAGCTAAAGACGTAATACATAGTGTATACGTGCCTCATTTCAGGCTTCAGATGAATGCTGTGCCCGGCCTGCCAACCACGTTCTGGTTTGTTCCCACAAAGACTACCCAGGAGATGCGGGAGGAGACAGGCAATCCTGATTTTAACTATGAGCTTGTTTGTAATAAGATATGTGGAAAAGCCCACTTTTCAATGCGAGCCATTATTGTGGTTGACGAACCTGCCGATTATTACAAATGGTACAATGAGCAGGAAGCATGGTTAGCCAGAAATCCTTCTTATTTGTCAAGTGTTCCTCAGAGCTTGCGTGAGGTGGCTATTATTTCCTCAGGAATGAAGAACGCCCCGGAAATTGAAACTGTTAATGCCAAAGAAGAACTGGTAGGTACTTCATACTAAATTCAAAGTCATCATGTCGACATCAAATAATTCACACGCTGAGCACGATTCTCATGATCACGAGCACCACGCTCAGGGTTTCGTAAGTAAATACATCTTCAGTACTGACCATAAAACCATTGCCAAACAATACCTGATAACAGGCATTTTCTGGGCGTTGTTAGGTGGTGCCCTGTCTATCATTTTCCGTTTGCAGCTTGGGTTCCCTGATATGCAGATGGAGTGGCTCCGTCCTTTTTTAGGCAAGTGGATTACAACCGCTGGCAAGCTGGACCCCGAGTTCTTTCTGGCGCTGGTAACCATGCACGGCACCATAATGGTGTTTTTCGTACTCACAGCTGGCCTCAGCGGAACGTTCAGTAACTTCCTTATTCCGCTGCAGATAGGTGCCAGAGATATGGCGTCCGGATTTTTGAACATGCTATCCTACTGGTTCTTTTTCCTCTCCAGCGTGATCATGTTTATCTCCCTGTTTATCGAAACAGGACCTGCATCTGCGGGATGGACTGTTTACCCTCCCTTGAGTGCACTTGAAGTGGCCGTTTCCGGATCCGGATTAGGTATGACGCTTTGGTTGGTATCAATGACCTTTTTCATCGTGTCGTCGCTGCTGGGAAGTATTAACTACGTAACCACGGTTATTAATATGAGAACCAAGGGGATGTCCTTCACCAGGCTGCCCCTTACAATTTGGGCGTTTTTCCTTACGGCCATTTTGGGTATCCTTTCGTTCCCGGTATTGTTTGCAGCCGCACTTTTGTTGGTTTTCGACAGGTCGTTTGGCACAAGCTTTTATTTGTCCGACATCTACATTGGTGGTGAGGCGCTGCCTCACGTAGGCGGTAGCCCCATCTTGTATCAGCACTTGTTTTGGTTCCTTGGGCACCCCGAAGTATACATAGTAATTTTGCCTGCACTTGGTATTACCTCCGAGGTAATTGCTACCAACGCCCGTAAGCCGATATTTGGCTATAAGGCCATGATACTTTCGCTGCTTGCTATCACTGTGCTGTCGTTCGGAGTTTGGGCACACCACATGTTCGTGTCTGGCCTGAGCCCGTTCCTTGGATCGATATTCATGTTTATGACATTGATTATCGCGATACCCAGCGCTGTAAAGGCTTTTAATTACCTGACTACCCTTTGGAGAGGCAATATTGTATTTACATCCGGTATGCTGTTTTCCATTGGTATGGTGTCGTTCTTCATATCTGGTGGCTTAACGGGTATTTTCCTTGGAAATTCCGCAGTAGACATCAATTTGCATGACACCTACTTTGTGGTGGCACACTTTCACCTCGTAATGGGCAGCGCCGCTTTCTTTGGTATGCTCGCCGGTGTATACCACTGGTTTCCCAAGATGTTTGGTCGGATGATGGATGCTAAACTCGGAGTGGTGCACTTCTGGCTCACATTTATCGGTGTTTACCTGGTGTTTTTCCCGCTGCACTATATTGGCATGGCTGGTTTCCCGCGCCGTTATTATTCTTTCACCAATTTCGATGCGTTTCAGGGATTCACCGATTTGAATATGTTTGTGAGTGTAGCCGCAATTGTAACCTTTTTGGCTCAGTTCATATTCCTGTTCAACTTCTTCTATAGCATGTTCAGAGGCAAAAAAGCTCCTGCCAATCCATGGAAGAGCAATACGCTTGAGTGGACTACGCCGAGGGTACCTGAGCATGGCAACTGGGTAGGTGAGATTCCTCACGTGTACCGTTGGCCATACGACTATAGCAAGCCGGGTGCTCCTGACGATTTTATACCGCAGCATATTCCGTTGTCGCAAACACCGGAGTCGAACTTACCTCATGAGGAAGAGCAGGCGAAAGAAGAGGAAGGACGTACGGAGGTGATCGAAGTTCATGGGGCAAAACACTAACAGGTTAGCTAGACAAAGAAAATTAAGCATTATTACTATCATTGCCGTCTACCTTCTTATCCTGGTAGGCGGCATTGTTAGGAGTTCTGGTTCAGGAATGGGGTGCCCCGACTGGCCGAAATGTTTTGGTAACTGGGTGCCGCCAACGTCGGCTGAACAGTTGCCGGCTAACTATAAGGAAATATACTCGCAAAAGAGGCATCAGAAGAACTTGCGGTTTGCAAATTATCTGGATGCACTCGGAATGGAGGATACTTCCGGCAAAATCAGAAATGATCCGGCTATTTTAGAGGAAGCAGATTTCAACCCGGTGAAAACCTGGATCGAGTATGTGAACCGGCTGGTAGGTGTGACTATCGGATTCCTGATTTTGCTCACCTTCGTTCATTCTTTTAAGCTAAGAAATGAACGCCCGATAATTTTCTGGTTGTCGCTTCTGGCCTTTGTCGGGGTGGTTTTTCAGGGTTGGATTGGGTCTATTGTTGTTTCTACAAACCTGCTACCCGGGATGATTTCTTTTCACATGCTGCTGGCTTTGTTGATAGTGGTCTTCCTGATCGCAATTTACTTCAAGTCTTCGATAGGTGAGGGTGCAGAGTTGCAGTTCGATGGAAGATCGGGATTAAAGTGGTTGTTAGCAGGGTGTATAGCTGTTTATTTGATTCAAATGGTGGTTGGGATAAACATTCGGGAGGTAGTAGACTCCGGGTTGGCAGCTGGGGTTGCACGGGGTGATGTGCTGACATTTGCTGGAAGTACTTTCCTGTTCCACCGCTCGTTTTCATGGCTTTTGCTGCTCGGGCATTTGCTTATCCTTTATTTCCTGTGGAGCAAGAACACACCGGTGCACCTTACCAGGCTGGCCGGCGTGTTAACGGTATTAGTGCTGGCGGAAATTGTCAGCGGTGCGGCTATGGGTTTTTTCGCGATCCCGGCGGTAATACAACCGGTGCATTTGCTTATTGCAAGCCTGATATTCGGGATTCAGGTTTATTTGCTGCTGTTGATTAGTAGAAAAAGAAATTTAAATTTCAGTTTTGAGTAAAGCAACAACGATATCAGCAACGGATGTAGTTACCGAAAAACTTAAGGCATACCTGGAGTTGCTGAAGGTTAGGTTATCTTTTCTCGTTGCATTCTCCTGCGGATTCGGCTATTTGCTAGGGTCTCGCGGCATGGTTGACTGGCCCTCACTGGTTTTCCTTTCGTTTGGGGGATTTCTGATATCGGGCGCCGGTATTACGGTTAATCAGGTGATCGAACGGAATTTCGATAGGTTGATGACCCGCACGATGAGCAGGCCCTTGCCAACCGGCAGGATATCCGTAGCCGAGGCACTTGTTTTTGCGGCGTTGATCAGTGCGACAGGCCTGTGGCTTGTATTGACGTATGCCAACCTGCTAACTGCGGTACTGTCGGTGGTGTCGATGATACTCTACAGTTTCGTTTATACACCGCTAAAAAGGGTGGGGCCCGTGGCCGTTTTTGTGGGGGCTATTCCCGGTGCGTTGCCGCCGCTACTTGGCTGGACTGCAGCTACCGCCAGCATATCTCACGAAGCGCTGATTATCTTCTGTATTCAGTTTATTTGGCAGTTTCCCCATTTCTGGGCCATTGCGTGGGTGGCAGACGATGATTACCGGAAAGCTGGATTTAAGTTGTTGCCTTTCGGGGGGAAGAAGGACATGCGTACGGCAATCAACATTATGATCTATACTTTATTTCTGCTTCCGCTGGGATTGCTTCCTGCCTATTTTGGCATTACCGGAATAAATTCGGCGGTGATTGCCACTATATGCGGTGTGCTGTTTTTGATGCAGAATTTTATCCTGATAAGGGATTGTACGAGGGAGGCTGCACTAAAGCTGATGTTTGCCTCATTTATTTATTTGCCTGTGGTGCAAATAGCGTTTTTACTGGACAAGATTTAAAATGACTACATATAATTCAATTTCACAAACACAGGGCCGAGCATTGGCAATGCATCCGAAGAAGTTCATCGTTTGGCTGTTCATTGTTTCTATAGTGATGATTTTTGCATCGCTTACGAGTGCCTATATAGTGAAGCAGTCGGAGGGCAATTGGCTGATATTTGATTTACCGATCATGTTTGTGTATTCATCGGTGGTGGTGTTCGTAAGCAGTATAGCCATGCAATATGCTTATTGGTCGGCTAAGCGCGACAATCTCATGGCGCTGAAGGTAAGCCTGATAGCAACGGTGGTACTTGCAGTAGCGTTTATGATGCTGCAATTGAAGGCCTGGAGTCAACTTGTGGACAACAATGTATTCTTTGTGGGCAATCCGGCGGGTTCATTTGTGTATGTTCTCACCGGCATGCATGCCATTCACCTGGTAGTAGGTATTGTTTTCTTAATTATTGTTTTAATTTCAACCCTGAATTATAAGGTACACTCAAAAAGTATGGTGCAGTTGGAGATGTGCACAACATTCTGGCACTTCCTGAGTGGACTTTGGATATATTTGTACTTATTTTTATTGCTCAACAATTAATAGAACTATTCAATCTATGGCAAGCACGGCAGTAGTTGCAAACGAATCTCAAAAGGACCTATGGATGGGTGGGAACGAACCCCTGAAGGCGAGCTA
>CBFGTI010000038.1:0-36552 GCA_965651695.1 uncultured Imperialibacter sp.
TCCTTTAGAAAAAAACGGGTAATTTTAGCTATTCCCGCTGGGATGTTCGTTTTATTATGAAATCAGCAAAGGAAGAGCAACGCATGTCTAAAACCATTATAGTTTCTAATCGCCTGCCAGTAAAAATAAAAATTGAAAAAGACGGACTAAAAGTAAAACCAAGTGAAGGAGGCCTTGCCACAGGCCTTGGGTCCATTTACAAAAAAGGTAACAATATATGGCTGGGATGGCCCGGCCTCGCTGTTAAAAAAGAAGCGGAAAAGGAGAAAATAACTGCGCAGCTAAAAAAGGAAAACATGATGCCGGTTTTCCTTACGCAATCAGAGATAGAGGACTTCTACGAAGGATTCAGCAACGAAACCCTCTGGCCAAACTTTCACTATTTCAACCAATATGTGGTTTACAATACACACCTCTGGAAGGCTTACCAGAAAGTAAATAGGAAATTTGCTAAAGAAATTGAGAAAATCGCCGAGCCGGACGACCTCATCTGGATTCACGATTACCAGCTGCTACTACTGCCAGAAATGGTAAGAGAGCACTTCCCACGGATCGGCATCGGCTTCTTTCTCCACATCCCGTTCCCTTCTTACGAATCGTTTCGACTGCTGCCCTGGCGACGCGAAATCTTGCTGGGCATGCTCGGCGCCGATTTCCTGGGCTTCCATACCTTCGACGATATGCGGCATTTTCTCTCCTCAGTAAACAGACTTGCGGGGATTGGAAACTCCAACGGCAAGCTCACGGTAAACAACCGGGTAGTGATGGCCGACGCCCTGCCAATGGGGATTGACTACGACAAATTTGCAAAAGAGGCCTCCAGCCCCGAGACACTGGCAAAAGAGGTCAGGTTCAGGACGTCGCTCGGTGAGGTAAAGGTAATCCTTTCCATCGACCGGCTCGACTACTCCAAAGGTATCCCTCAGCGATTGCGGGCTTTTGAGCAGTTTCTTGAAAAATACCCCGAATGGCGGGAAAAAGTGTCTATCGTGATGATAGTGGTGCCTTCGCGCGATCAAGTTGAAATGTACAAACAGCTGAAAGAGGAAATAGATGAACTTGTTGGCCGCATTAATGGGCGCTTCAGCAGGCTTGTGTGGACGCCGATCCATTATTTCTACCGTTCCTTTGAACTTTCGTCACTGTCGGCATTTTACCGCATGGCTAGTGTAGCCCTGGTAACGCCCATGCGCGACGGCATGAACCTCGTTTGCAAGGAGTTTATAGCCAGTAAACTTGACAAAAAGGGAGTGCTCATTCTTAGCGAAATGGCCGGGTCTTCCAAAGAATTATCAGACGCCATTCTCATCAACCCTAACGACGTGGAGGAGATGGTAGATGCCTTGAATGAGGCCCTGACTATGGCAGAAGAGGACCAAATTGCCCGCATGGCTATTATGCAGCGTTCGCTGAAACGATACAACATCCACCACTGGGTAAAGCTATTTTTCGACCGGCTAACACTGGTGAAAGAAGAGCAGAAAAGCCTGGAAACCAAGCTGCTCGACCGTGAAACACAGGCAAGGATGTTGAGCGACTACAAGCGAGCCCAAAACCGGCTGATTTTTCTGGACTACGACGGAACGCTGGTGGGTTTCTCTGGCAATCCCCAGCACTCCAAACCCGATGAAGAGCTGCTCAACGTCCTCCGGCAGATTACCAACAACAAGAAAAACAGGGTGGTTATCATAAGCGGCCGCGACAGACATACGCTCGAAAAATGGATGGACGGCCTGAAAATTGATTTCATTACGGAGCACGGGTCCTGGCTCAAGGAACATGAAGACGAATGGAGACTTATTGCCAACATGGACGGCGCATGGAAAAAGGCTATTATGGAGGTGATGGAGTATTATGTAAACCGGACGCCGGGCTCATTTGTGGAAGAAAAGGAATTTTCGCTGGTATGGCACTACAGAAAAGTAGAAACTGGGTTGGGTGAAATGCGAACAAGGGAACTTACCAGCCACCTGCACTACACCACAGGAAACATGCCCCTCAATGTGCTGGAGGGAAATATGGTGGTGGAAGTAAAAAACGCTGAGATAAACAAAGGGCGTGCGGCCACAGTGTGGATGGAAAAGTTTCCTCACGACTTCTTGCTTGCAGTGGGCGACGACATGACAGACGAAGACACATTTAAAAGTATGCCCGAAGAAGCTTATTCGGTTAAAGTGGGAAGCAACTACTCAGCAGCAAAATACAGCCTTCCTACTTATCATGATGTGAGGAGCCTGCTGCTGAAACTCGCGGAAGCAGACAAATAGCAGTTATTTATCTGTTGCGTTAAAAAGCCTGATCGTTTCACCAACGGTCAGGCTTTTTAGCAAAATTTAAGTCAGAAGAAATTCGGGTTGTCGAGCTTTCGGGCTATACGGTTGGCTGCGTTTATCAACCCTACATGGCTGTAGGCCTGCGGGAAGTTCCCCCACATGCTGCCGTCGTGCTCATCTACATCTTCGCTCAAAAGCCCCACGTGATTAGAAAACTTGATTATTTCTTCAAATGTCTTCACTGCTTCGTCAAGTCTGTCTACACACGCCAGCGCCTCTACATACCAGAAGGCGCAAATAAGAAAAGTGGTTTCGGGGCTGCCAAAGTCGTCGGGGTGTTTATAGCGGTAAAACAAACCACCGTTTGCTTTAAGCTCCTTTTCCAATGCCTCCAAATGGTCGCGAGACCGTTCCCTGTCATCGCCAAAGTACTTCATCATTATCAACTGCAGCGTGCTGGCGTCCATGCGGTCGGTGCCAATAGCCTGGGCGTATCCTTTTTTTGCCGGCACATAGCATTCCTCAATTTTACCTGCTGATATCCTCATCAGATGTTTCGCTTTTGCCAGCATGTGCTCGTCGCCATAGTGCTTCGCTATTTTGGCTGCAGATGCACTGCCGGCCCAATGAAACAAATAGGTAAAGCAGTGGTACTGTGCAAAATTCCGGAATTCCCATAACCCCGCATCTGGCTCGTCCATCGTTTTCTCAATCATTTCGAGCGAGCGGTACACAAGCTTCAGCGTGTCGGAACGCTCTTTGCCGATAAAACGGCGATCGGTATACAGAGGAAGCAGCGACACCAGCACCTGACCATACACATCGTTTTGCTTATGAGTATAGGCTTGATTTCCTATCCGCACGGGACCATTTCCCTGGTAGCCTTTCAGGTCGAGGATTTGCTCTTCGAGCGACGACCTGTCACTTATTCCGTACAAGGGCTGCATTCGGCCCGCCTGCGTGGAGCTTGTATTTACTATATACTGAAAATAGCGTTCCAGCTCCTCAAAGTGGCCGATGCTATTGAAGGCGTTGAGGGTATAATAGGTGTCTCGCATCCAGCAAAACCGGTAGTCCCAGTTACGGCCTGAGCCCGGCGACTCGGGCAGGCTGGTAGTAGAGGCCGCCACAATCGCTCCCGTGTCTTCAAACTGGTGTATTTTCAGCGCAAGAGCCGATCGGATTACCTCTGCCTGGTAAAAATTATGAATGGAAGTGCTTTTGACCCACAAACGCCAGTAGCTCACGGTCTTGTTCAGAAAAGACTCCACTGTTTCTACGAGGCTTGCCTCCAGTGGAGGTCCATAAGTTAACACCAGGTACTTCACGTCGTGCAGCACAAAATAATCGTCTTCCATTATGTAGGTAAGCGGGATGTTGGTGGTGAGCCTTATGTTGCCTTCGAGGCCGAGGTAGCGAATATGATTACTCCCCTGGCTTTCATTGGCATCAATCTGGCCATAGTCCCCTTTTGGTTCGCACTCAACTCTTATTCGTGGATTTCCCTTTAGTGGCTCAATTTTACGGATAAGCATCAACGGCTTGTAGTAGCGGTCGTACTGAAAGAAGCGCGGAGCAAAATCAGTTACTTTGTATTGTCCGTCTCCGCAGGTTATCTCTGTGCAGAGCACGTTGGTATTTTCGATGTAATATTGATTACTCACCGACTGGTCTTCAGCTGGTGTGATCGAAAACTCACCGCCTTCTCCCTTATCGATCAGGCCACCAAAAATAAAGCCCGAATCGAATTTGGGCCAGCACATCCACGCAACATTTGTATCTTTCCCTATGTGGGCCGTAAAGGCGCAGTTGCCTATTACCCCAAAATCATAAGTGTGTCGTTTCATCCATTGTTTAAGTTAGCACCCGATCGGGTTTAAAAAAGGCATATTTTACCCAAAGAACCAAACCGGCATTGTATTCACTGTTTTATAGTCTATTTTAACCACGGCCAGTCTTTTTTTATGATCAGGTTTCAAAACATCTGCAAGTACTTCCAGGGGCGCAAGGTAATCGACGATCTCACTTTTTCGGTAGAGGAGGGAGAAACGCTCGTATTGCTGGGCAAAAGCGGGTCGGGCAAAACCACCATGTTGAAGATGATCAACCGGCTGGTGACGCCCGACAGGGGGTCGATTTTTTTTAAAAACACCAACATAATGGATATAAAAGTCCAATTGCTGCGGCGCGACATCGGGTACGTGTTCCAGGCTATTGGCCTTTTTCCACACATGACGGTGGCCGAAAACATAGCGGTAGTTCCACGCCTGCTTGGTTGGCAGCCCGCTCGCATAGCCGCGCAAGTCGACAACCTCCTGGCCCGGATGGCTTTGCCTGGCGAATTTTATTCCCGGTATCCGCACGAGCTTAGCGGAGGCCAGCAACAGCGGGTGGGGATTGCCCGGGCGCTTGCAGGGGAGCCTTCGCTCCTGTTGATGGACGAGCCGTTTGGCGCCCTCGACCCCATTGTGAGAAAGGACCTTCAAAATGATTTTTTAAAGCTTGCTGTTTATAATGGCCTTACCAAAATTATTGTGACACACGACGTAAAAGAGGCGTTTGCCCTGGGCGACCGGATTGCGATCATCGACAATGGCCGTCTCATCCAGCCAGACTCCCCCCGTCGCCTCCTGCAAACGTCTAACACGCTGGTAAACGACTTTTTGGGAGAAGAGGTGCTGTCGCTAAAACTTTCTCAGGTTAGCGTAAAAGAGCTACTGCCCTATATTTCAGTGTCGCTCGATGGATCGGGTAACGCAGAAACTGTATCCATTGAAGACAAACCGCTGCTGCGGATCTTCGCAAATCCCGGCAACGCCGGCAGACAAATACACCTTATTGACGGCGACAGCTCCGTGGGTTATGTGAAACCGGTTGACCTGCAAATCGCTTATTTAAAATTTGACCAACAGCAGCAAGCGTATGATTGAATTTGTACGGGATAACTACAATGAGATTCTGCATCAGACCGCCGAACATCTTTGGCTTTCGGGTATCTCCATTCTGCTATCGGGCACCGCAGGCATACTGGTGGGGGTTGCCTTAACAAGGCGTCAGAAGCTGGCTGCTCCCGTCATCGGCCTCGCAGGTGTTTTGCAGACTATTCCCAGCCTCGCCATGCTCGGACTTTTTATCCCATTGCTGGGCATAGGCAAACCTCCGGCCATTGTAGCCCTGTTTCTTTATGGGCTGCTTCCCATTATCAGAAACACCTACACAGGCATTACAAATGTAAATCTGCACGTAAAAGAGGCCGCATTGGCCATGGGAATGACCGATCTGCAGTTGCTACGAAAAATTGAACTTCCGCTGGCGCTGCCAGTAATTTTTGCCGGCGTGCGCACAGCCACGGTGATCAACGTAGGTGTGGCCACGCTTTGTGCGCTTATAGGAGCCGGAGGACTGGGCGAGTTTATTTTCAGGGGGATCACACTTAACCACATGCCGATGATTATGGCTGGGGCAGTGCCTGCCTCGCTGCTGGCGATTGCCCTCGATTATTCACTGGCCTTTGTTGAGAAGGATGTACGGAAGAGGGCGAAACACTTTATTACTGTTGTAATGGTTGCTATTGCTATTCCTGCCGTTATTCACTTCACAAATGACCAATCCTCCGGTGAAAAAGCCCTGGTTGCAGGTTTCAATGCCGAATTTATGAACAGGGAAGACGGCTGGCCGGGACTGCAGGAGGCTTATGGGCTGGAGCTTGCCACAGTTGAGCTGGAAATAACCCTGATGTATGAGGCCTTGAAAAACAATGAGGTGGACGTGATAGCAGGTTTTACCACGGACGGCAGAATTGACACCTACGATCTGAAGGTGCTGGAAGACGACAGGGGGTATTTTCCCCCGTATTATGCAGTGCCAATTGTAAACCAAAGCTCCCTTGAGCAGTTTCCGCTTATTAAAGCCCCCCTACTTGCCCTCGAAGGCAAGATTTCGGAAAAATTGATAGCCGGTCTCAATCTGATGGTGGACAGCCAGCTGCTGACGATCGCAGAAGCAGCCGATAGCCTGCTTTCCTATTTTAAAATACCCGCTCGCCACACTACCACGCGAAACGGAAAGAAACTGGTTGTCGGATCAAAAGCGTTTACAGAAAACTACATTCTCGCCACCTTCCTGAGTCGCTACCTTGAAAAAACAACACCCTACTCCACCGATCTTAAACTTGGCTTTGGTGGCACCAAACTTCTTTTTGATGCCTTGAGAGAGGGTTCGATAGCGGTTTATCCTGAATATACCGGCACCGCCTGGCTGGTATTTGCAAAACCCAGTCCTCAGCAAATTGAAACATTGAAGTATGCCCCGGATCGTATTTTTCATGAAGCGAACAAAGTGTTGACGACCCAATTTGGTGTAGTAATGTTTCCGTCCATCGGGTTTAATAACACCACCGCTTTAATGATGAAAAACGACAAGGCGAAAAGCCTTAACATCAACACCATTACGGATTTAAAAAATTACCTTACTTCCCTTGAAGACTAAGGGTATTAGTGATATTTTAACATCGGAAAATACTTTTTCGACTTTTCCAATCGACCTAACACTACCAAAGTGGCCATCAAAGACCAACAAAAGAGGCATCTCGTTATCGCTTTTCAAATTTTAGCAGGCTTTGTCATTTACGGCGTTCTGGTTACGCTTCTTGTAGAGTTTGAAAACGACAGTATCCAAGCTTCCATTACTAATTACTCCAATGCGATATGGTACTCGATAGTAACGCTTACCACGGTAGGATATGGCGACCTCTATCCGGTTACCATTTATGGAAGAATTATCGGCTACATATTCCTGCTAATCAGCATGGGTATTTACGGTCTGCTTATAGGACAATTCACCTCGCTTATGACAACAATTAAAGAAAACAAGAAGAATGGTTATAATGGCACCTCCTTCGAAGACCATGCGGTAATCATCGGCTGGAATGAGTTCGGCAAAGCTGTTACCGATCAGCTGGTGGGAGTTGGCAAAAAAGTGGCCATTATTACCGATCAGTCAGGCGACATCGATCTGATCAAAGAAAAATACAAATCAGAAAAAAGAAACGTATTTACACTTTTCACAGACTACACAAACTTCGATATGCTTTCAAAAGCAAATATTGAAGATTCGTCGATTGTGTTTATCAACTTTGACGACGACACGCAAAAGCTGGTGTACATCCTCAATATGAAGAAGGTTTATCCAAGGCTGCATTTTGTAGTTACGCTCGAAAACGCCAATTTGAAAAACACGTTCATAAGTGCCGGCGTTACCAACACCATTTCAAAAAACGAAATTGCCTCCAAGCTACTGGCAAGCTACATGTTTGAACCTGAAGTGGCTGAATACAGCGAAGACATATTATCTTACGCTGAAGAAGACGGCGACAATGATATAAAACAGCTTATTGTAACGGAAAAAAATCCCTATTTAAACAAGCCGTATCAGGCCGTTTTTTATGATATAAAAAAACGTTTTAACTGCATCCTGATTGGCATTAGCAAATTCGAAAAAGGGGGGAAAAGGAGGCTGCTAAAAAACCCTACGGGAGAATTAAACATCGAGCTTGGCGACTACCTGATACTGCTACTGAACAAAAAATCTTATGAGGTGGTAAGCAAGGTGTTCCAAATAGAAGAAGGGGCTGTAAAAAAACTTTAAGCTCTATGTCGAAAAAAATATCATTGCTTCTGATGCTGGCCGTTGTTGTGCTTGCTGCATGCGAAAACCGGGAAGCCAATCCTGACACTGGTCCCTCGATACGGGAAATTCATGAAGAGGGTGAATACCATTTTTCAGTAGTTGAAGCGGATGGCTGCGAATACCTGATGCTGATGATGGACCGTAACCATCCCCACGAAGGGTTCGGCTTTATGGCCCATAAAGGCAACTGCCGAAACCCTCTACATATTTACAACCCGGAGGTTCCCAACCCGCCAAAGGAGTACCCCGACGGCGTAGTTATTGGCCGCCCGGTGAACAAAAAATAGCTTAGATGCTTGCTATGTCTTCCCTAACTGCTTCGAGTGCATGTGCCATATCGGGCGACAGGCCTCCCGACTTGATGGAGTCTTTAGCGAACTTGATCGCATCAATCAGTTGATCTTTATCTCTGAATACCTCGTCCAAAATCTCGAGGCTGGCCATTAAGACCGCCAGCACAATAAACGCCGGTGTGGGTTTTACGCCTTTCAGCACAATAGCTTTCAGCGAATCCCTGATTTCTTTTTCAAATGAGTAGTTGGCGTTATCCATTCGCTCAGAAATCGGAATCCAAAGTAAACGAGTAGCTTCCCGCTTAAGTATACCCCTGCCAATAAGCAGGTCGATGCATAAGTCGTAAATGCCCGCTTTGAGGCTTTCGGCTATGCCGTTAGTTGTTGCAAGCACAGACTGCCCGCCCCCGCCTACTGCTGCCATCACCTGGTCGAGTACTTTGTTTCCGGCCGAGCTCGTATCAACCGCCGTCACCTTACCGCCGTCGAAAGAAAGTTTTTTCAAAAGGCACAACTCAAAAAGTGCGGCTGCTACCAGGGCCTTTACAATCCCCTTCTCAGCATCAGATAAAAGTCTACCTTCCTCATCATCCAGGGCAATTAATAGTAATCCTTCTGCTAAACTTAATCTCATTTTTGTATCTGGAATTATTTGTGACAATAATGATACAAAAAAATCAAAAAGCTTAAGATTTTAAAAGTTTTCCAATAGTTAAACCTTGTACGAGAATGGAGAAAACCACCACGCAGTAGGTGCACGACAAAATAAGATCCTTTTCAGCAATTGTATTTGGAAGCGACAGCGCCATAGCTACCGATAAACCTCCCCGCAATCCACCCCATGTAAGGATAGATACGGTGTTCGGTTCGAAATGTCTGAATCGCCGCATGATAGCAACAGGCCCTGCCACACCAACCCATCTCGCTGCCAGCACAATCGTAATGGCGATCATGCCAAGTGCCAGGTAGTCGAGCTCGAAGCTTTCGCTGATTACAATCATTTCGAAGCCAATAAGAATGAAAAGAATGGCATTCAGAGCTTCATCGAGGAGGTGCCAAAATTTATATACGTATTCACCCGTAGCGCTGGCCAGCTCTTCGCTTCTACCCTGGTTGCCCACAAAAAGCCCCATTACCACCATGGCCAATGGGCCCGACACGTGCAAAAGCTCCGAAAGCCGGGCGCATACAAGCACCATAGAGAGCGTAACCAGCACCTCCAACTCCACATGGTCGTTTTCAATATAATCGAGAAGCTTCAATCCAAAATACCCGAAGAGTGCACCGATACCCAAACCTCCAATAACTTCGGTCACGAAAAGGAGCGTAATATCCAGAGCACTCACAGAATCAATTCCCTTTACGTCAATAGTTAGCAGGGTTAAAAAGATAACCACACCAATACCGTCGTTAAAAAGCGATTCGCCTGCAATCTTAGTCTCGAGGTTCTTAGAAAGGTTGGCCTTTTTTACAAGGGCAAGCACCGCTATGGGGTCCGTCGGAGAAATTAATGCACCAAACAACAGGCAGTGCAGGATGGTGATGTCGAAACCTACAAACGTAAAAGCATAATACATGAGGAAGCCAACTGTAAAAGTTGACACCAGCACACCTATAGTTGCCAGAATAAGGATTGGCCACTTCTCCTGAAGAAGCAAGCGGAGGTTGGTACTTATAGCGCCGGCAAAAAGCAAAAAGCTGAGCATTACGTTCAGCAGCACCTCCTTGAAATCGAACTCCGACATGATGTCAATTGCCAGCTTTGTTATCGGCGGATAGAACACTCCCACCAACAGCACGAGCAACGACATGATAAGTGCTATTGCCATTAGCCCGATTGTATGCGGAAGTTTAAGATAGGTTATGTTAAAAAGCGAGAATGCGGCTGCCATAAAAACCAGCAGCGAAATGAGGTCTAGAATATCCATACTCCTGTTAAAAATTCAATGGTTTTATAAAATCATATTAAAAAAACCCGAATACTTGAGCAATTTGTTCATGAACGAATTACTGCCGTCGTACATTGAACGGTCACACGAAGACATGCCACAAAGAGCCGATAAATAAAACTATGCAGGAATACTATAACGACAATCTCAAATATACACAATTCCGATCTACATCCCAGAGGAAATCTTTTACCAAAGGAGTTGCAACGATGTGGAAGGGACGTTGCGCAATTCGCAGGTTACAGGCCCGGAATGTTCACCTTGTCTTTATTCAGGCACTCGTGAACACGGGCAAGGCCTTCTTCGTTGTCTGATAAAACATATAAAACGTCCATCGACTCCAACACGGTTGAGCCCGTCGGGGTTATGTATTTTTCGCCACGCCGTATCATGGCTATTATGGCTGTTTTGGGAAATTCAAGCTCGAGGATCTTTTTACCCACGGCATGACTACCGGGTTGAATTTCAATTTCCTCAATAGCGGCTTTTGCTGTGTTGGACAAAAAGAGGTCGACCGGCGCTTTTGGTTTCACCTTTTCAGGGAGTGCAACTCTCAGCCATTTGGCAACCAGGCCCAGCGAAGTGCCCTGAATAAGAACCGAGGTAACGGAAATAAAGAAAACAATATTAAATATCATCTCAGCTTTATCAATGCCTGCTATCAAAGGATAAGTAGCAAATACAATAGGTACTGCGCCCCTTAAGCCCACCCATGAAACATACCACCGCTTTCTATGTTTCATTTCAAATGCTGCCAGGCTCACAAACACGCTAACGGGGCGTGCTACAAAAATGATGAACAGGGAAATAAGCACGCCGATGCCAACTACGGGAATGATGTGACTTGGATAAACCAAAAGCCCCAGGGTAAGGAAAAGAACGATTTGCATGAGCCAGGCAAGCCCGTCGAATGTTTGAAGTATAGACCTTTTGTGTATCAACTCCTGATTTCCGAGGTACACGGCACAAAGATACACCGCAAGAAACCCATTACCCCCAAAAAAGTCGGTAACGGAGAAGGTCAGATACATTAATGCAATCACGAGAACAGAATAAAGGCCTTCGAAGTCCAACTTAATCTCATTGATAAAAAATTTGCTCAGCCTCCCAAACCCATAACCCGCGGCCCCTCCGATAATCATCTGCTTCAGAAAAACCGGTACAACCGAAAGCAGGCTTAACCCCGGATTTACCACAATGCCCAGAAAAGCAATCGTGAGTACATAAGCCATGGGATCATTACTACCACTCTCAAGCTCCAGCAGAGGGCGCAAATTGCTTTTTAACGCCAGGCTTTTTGAACGTAAAATAGAAAATACTGCTGCCGCGTCAGTTGAAGAAACAATCGCACCAAGCAGCAGGCCTTCATAAATAGTGAAGTCGGTGATTGCCCAAACAAAAAAGCCGAGAGAAATGGCCGTCAGGAAAACACCAAGTGTAGAAAGGGTAATTCCCTGCCACAAAACCGGTCTTATGGACTTCCAGTCGGTATCCAACCCGCCCGAAAACAAAATGAAGTTTAGCGATACCACTCCCACAAACTGAGCAAGCTGCGGATTATTGAAATCTATTCCGCCAAGACCTTCGGCACCAGCAAGCATCCCTACCCCCAAAAACAATATTAAAGTTGGAACCCCGAATTTATACGAGGTTTTACCTGCAACCACACTGACGAGAAGTAATATGGAGCCGATTAGAATAATATTTTGGGGAGTCAGATTCATTTGCAGGGTTGCGATTTTGTTTTTGTGAAGTACGATACAAAAAAAATCATCCTAAATTCGATGACTTTTTCTTCTGCCGGAAAATATTAGTTTTTTTGCATCCGTACAACTTATATATCTCAAGATGATCTTAGCAAACGCTGTTGGAAGCGAGTTAAATATTTTGCTCGTAGTCTCCGGCCTCATTTTAGGGTTAGGCTTATTGCTCCGCAAAATCAACCAGCCATATATAATAGCATACATTTTGGCAGGAGTCGCTTTGGGGCCACATGGTATCGACCTTATTGACGATTACTCTTCGGCAGAAAAAACCGGCGAGTTGGGGTTAATTATCCTGATGTTTTTTATTGGAATGGAAATCTCACTGCCAGATTTTTTGTCAAAATGGAAAATAGCTTTTTTTGGCACAGGTCTTCAAATCCTATTTAGCTTTGTTTTAATTTTCTTTATTGGCTATTTTTTGGAGTGGGACATGAAACGTGAAATATTACTGGGTTTCATTATCTCTTTGAGTAGTTCAGCAGTTGTTATCAAATTCATAGAAAAGAATCCGTTTTCAACGGTGAGTCAAAATGTTCTCAGCATACTTTTGACGCAGGATATCTTAATTGCTCCGATGATTATCGTGACAAGCCTTATTAGCGGGCAAGAAGTTCCGGCAAGCCAAATAACACTTCAGATTGTGGGGGGGATCCTGATCACGGTGCTGATAATTTATATGATAAAGAAAAAAACAATTTCTTTACCTTTTAATAAATCGCTCGAAAAGGACCACGAACTACAGGTTTTTGCAGGCTTAATGATTTGTTTTGGTTTTGCATTGAGCAGCTCCTTGTTTGGTCTTTCGGCTGGCTTGGGAGCGTTTGTAGCTGGCATGGTTATTCATTGTTCCGACGCTACCCGGTGGCTGCACGACTCTCTGCATTCATTTCGGGTATTGCTTGTTTCGATCTTTTTCATCTCGGTCGGCATGCTCATCGATCTCCACTTTATTCTTGACAACTGGCGGGACGTGTCTCTTATTGTATTAGGAGTTTACCTGTCTAATCATGGTATCAATGCTATTTCACTGAAACTATTGGGCAACAATTGGTATGACAGCATCCTTGGGGGCTCATACCTTGCACAAATAGGTGAATTTAGTTTTGTACTAGCCTCACTTGGCTTTTTCAATGGCATGTTCACCGAATTTGCTTATCAGATGACTGTAGTAATAGTGGCGATTACAATTTTTATAAGCCCGGTATGGGTCGTGGGTACTGAGTTTGTTCTCAAGATAGGAAATCGCCTGCAGAATAACCTCAACCATAAAGCTCCGTCAATAAACACGAAAGAGCAGTGATGGGCAATAGCACCCCCGGAAAACCGGGGCGGATCTCCGGGGTGGCCGATGAATCAATTAGTAAGTTAGCTTCGATACATCTGATACGGGCAGGCTGCTTGCCGCGCTGGTAGCTTCGCTTTCAGTAAATGCACCGTCAAAATTGACCGTAAAGAGCGACTGATTGAAAGGAATCTGAATGGTGTAACCGGTAATTGTGCCTTCGCCGGAATCTTGCCTTTGAAGCAAGGCCTTGTAGCCGCTTACCTTTATCACCTTCTGACTCCCGTCGCCGCTGTTCATTATCATGGGCATAGCCAGCAGTGCGTTTATCCCCGCCAGCATAGGCGAATTGTCCATCAGGTCGATATTTACAGATTTGGTGGTGTCGCCATAAAACCTGTGAACAAAGAGGCCGCCAAATGCTGAAGATGCTCCCGACACATTGTCGTCATCCGCTACATAGCTGAGCCCCGCAAGCGAGGTGGGTAGCAGCTTCAGTATTTCCTTGCCTATCTCTTTATCCACCTCTGCCAGCGACTGCTGAAGAGCAAAGCGGGCCTCTTCCAGATTGCCTGCTTTGTAGCTGCTTTTCGCATCAGCAATTGTAGACGAAAAATCCTGCGCCTGCAGCTGAATTGCACCGGCCAAACATAAGATTGCTATATATATTTTCTTCATGGTCGTCTTACTTGATTTTGTCACCGAGTTGTTTTTGAATACCTGCCAAATCGAACTCATTGGCCACTTTCATCGCGGCGTTTTCATCTGCCATATTCACGAGTTTAATAACGGCTATACTCGTTTGACCCAGTGGCACCGAGAGTTTGTAACCCTCGTATTCAGAAAATTCAAGCACACCGCGAAAATCCTGAATGGTGATGGCTTTCATATTTTCCTGCCCCGATGAGTACGCTGGGTTGGTTAGGTACATGTTGGCCGACGAAAGCCATGCCGAGTTGCTGGCGATGGTAATATCAACTGCCTGCTCATCATTGTAGTACTCTCTGAAGATCGTTAAACCCGCGAAGGCCATCCCTGTGCTGGTTACTTTGTCGCTGTCTTCAATGTAGTCTATTCCATTAACCTTCTTTGGCAAGTTAGCCATCACCTTATTACCCATTTCCATCTCTATTCCCACTATGGCCTGCTGCAGCGCATAGCGAGCTTCACCATACTTTTTTCCATCAAACGCACTTTCGGCGGTCGACAAATTCTTTTCAACATCCGGCGGCGTTGTAATCAGCCCGCCAGAGGTATTATTACCGGGCCTGCCGGGGCGGTTTCCTCCCGTATCGGAAGAAGAATTATCATTTGAGTCAGAAGAATTGCTGGAGTTATCCTTGTCCCCAAAAATCGCATCTGCTGCCTTTTCTTTGGCAGCAGATTTCACTCGGTTCATTAGTCCCTGAGCCTGAGCGCTGTGGCCCATAAAACCCACCCAGAGTAGGCAAAGACTAACTTTTAGTAGAAGTTTTAGCATAAATCATTGGATTAATTAAAGAACTGGCAAGATAATACGATCCTTGGTAGAGATCGTTGTCGGGCAGATAAAAAATTATGAAAATGTTAATTCAGCCGGCATGTAGGCTCCTCAACATCATGCAGTCCTAATGCATCACTCAGGCTTTATGGTTCTTTTCCTTCAGCAAATCTCTGATTTCGGTAAGGAGCACCTCTTCCCTGGAGGGCGCAGGAGGCGGAGTTGGTTTGGCTTCTTCTTCTTTCTTGGTTCTCTCCAGAACATCTTTGTAGGTTCTTATTACAATAAAAATGCTGAACGCGATAAAAAGAAAATCGATCACGTTTTGAATAAACATTCCATAGTTTATACTCACCTCGGCGGTTTCTTCAGTTGCATGTTTCAGCACAACCTTCAACTCCCTGAAACGGTCTCCAAGCATTAGCCCGATCGGCGGCATAATGATGTCGTTAACAAGAGAGGAAACGATTTTACCAAATGCGGTGCCTATTACAACGGCGACCGCCAGGTCTATTACATTGCCTTTTACAGCAAATGCCTTGAAGTCTTGTATGAAGCCCATCTTTGAGGTAAATTAAGTTTTGAGAGTTTTCGGTTTCGGATTCAGATCAAAATCTTCTAACCCAGTGATATAAAGCCAATTTAGAACGTCCTTTTATCTCTTTTATTTTCGAGGAAAGCAGACACCACCAGCACAATAAAAATTACGGCGCCCACCCAAAGCAAAATCGAAATTTTGTTGCTGAAGAGAAGATTATAGCAGGCTGCCCCGGTTACTCCGCCTGCTATTGGCCCCACGATGGGTATCCACGAATAGCTCCAGTTAGAATTACCCTTGCCGTAAATTGGAAGCACCGCATGTGCAATGCGAGGCCCCAGGTCCCGCGCGGGGTTAATGGCGAAGCCGGTGGTTCCGCCGTGCGAAATGCCGATGGCTGTGATGAGCCCTCCCACCACCAGCGGGTTCAAACCTTCGGTGAACTGGTTGGCCCCGATAAACAGCAGCGCAAAAATGAGAATGAACGTGCCCATAAACTCCGAGAGAAAGTTGGCGCTTGTGCTTTTGATGGCAGGGCCTGTTGCAAAAACTCCAAGCTTGGCATCGGGACTATCGGTGGCCTTCCAGTGAGGCAAAAAGTGGAAGTATGTTAAACAGGCACCACAAAAGCCGCCGGCGAGCTGTGCAGCAATGTAGCCGCCGATCTGATCGACCGGGAAAGTGCCCGCAGCTGCCATGCCCAGCGTAACGGCCGGATTAATATGAGCTCCGCTGATGCCACCCACAGCGTATATGGCAAGCGACACCGCAAGTCCCCACCCCAAACATGTTGTAAGCCATCCGGCATTCTGCGCATAGCTTCCTTTAAGGGTGAGGGCGGCATTTACGCCGTTTCCGAAATACAGAAGCACCATAGTGCCAATAAATTCTCCGAGATAGGGGTGCATGTTGGTTGTTTTTCGCAAAATATACAAAGATGATTTGGAACCGCCACTCTCTGGGTTAATTTTGCCCGACTCTAAACCCCTCAACACAAAATTGGCCGGAAGACGGGACACACGGAGCGAACAACTAAAAATATATGGTTCCTGCAGGATTACTATTTGACATGGATGGCGTGATTGTCGACAATCACAAGTATCATTTGGGTGCGTGGATTGAATTTTCGAAAAGACACGGCTTCGACCTGAACGAGGAAGAATACAAAAGGCACATTAACGGCCGCACGATCGTTGCCACGATGAGCCACTTCTTCCCCGCCATAAAAAATCGCGATGAAATAATGAAGCTTGGCAATGAAAAAGAGGAGATATACCGCGAGATATACCGTGCACATCAGAAGCCCGTGGAGGGATTGGTAGATTTTTTGGAGGAGGCGCAAAGTGCTGGAATAAAAATAGGTGTGGGTAGCTCAGCACCCCCCGAAAACATCGTTTTTACGCTCGACGGTCTCGATCTTCGGAAGTATTTCCGAGTAATAGTTAACGGTAGCGAAGTTTCCACGGGCAAGCCTCACCCAGAAGTGTACCTGAAGCTTGCGGAAAAACTCGGTGTGGACCCCCGGAGCTCAATTGTACTTGAAGATGCGCTCTCCGGAATTGAAGCGG
Source organism: uncultured Imperialibacter sp. (assembly GCA_965651695.1). Classification (GTDB taxonomy): domain Bacteria; phylum Bacteroidota; class Bacteroidia; order Cytophagales; family Cyclobacteriaceae; genus Imperialibacter. The sequence goes on from CBFGTI010000038.1 coordinate 16,838, forward strand.
GCAGGGCGTCGGGTGCAAAAGTAATTGGCCTGGCCACCACTCACGAGGCCTCGGAGCTCCAGCATACCGACCTGGTGATAAACGATTTCACTGCTTTAACCGTTCTTAGCCTAAAGGAGTTGTTCACATGATAAAAGGCGTTCAGTTGACAGTTGGCGGCGCACTGCGGCACATACTTGCAGTGGCTATTTTGGCATGGTTTGCAAATCCTGCGAAGGCACAATCGGTAAACGGGCTCAAAGTGGCGAAGCTTAAATACCATGGTGGTGGTGACTGGTATGCGAACAAAACAGCCCTGCCCAATCTTATTAAATTTTGTAATCAACACCTGGGCACCTCACTTATTGCCGTAGAAGACGCGGTGGAGGTGGGCAGCCCGGAGCTGTTCTTGTATCCGTACGTTTACATGACAGGCCATGGCAACGTGGTTTTTTCCGATGCCGAGGCAACCAACCTGCGAGAGTATTTGATTTCGGGCGGTTTTTTGCACATTGACGACAACTACGGTCTCGACGAGTTTGTAAGGCTTGAAATGAAAAAGGTGTTTCCGGATCTTGAGTTTGTAGAACTGCCCTACTCGCATCCTATTTACCATCAAAAGTTCAGCTTTAAAGATGGCTTGCCCAAGGTACATGAACACGAGGGAAAAGCACCGCAGGGTTTCGGGATAATTTATGACGGAAGGCTCGTTTGCTTTTATTCGTATGAGTCGGACCTTGGCAACGGATGGGAAGACCAGAGCATATATAATGACCCTGAAGCGGTAAGGCAAAAAGCACTACAAATGGGGGCCAACATTATCTCGTATTGCTTTACAAGTTTCTGATCCGTAGTGGCAATTTGATTTTGTTTCGATCTTTTGCACAACCGGCCCCACGGCAGCAGTTAGTATTTTCGATTGAGTATTTCGCTTAAAATAATTGCCTTTTTCGCCCCATCGGCCGACTTGAGCATGTCCACAATCTCGTCTCTTACCACCGAGGTTTCTTCTTCCTGAATTTCAAATTCTTTGAACCTGCTTTTTGCTCTTTCCAGCTGTTTCTCGAGTTCGTCCTCCTGGTTTTTCACCTGGTAAATTGACTGCTCGTAAATTCGCTTGCTATCCTCATCGGCAAATACCCTGGTGGTATTCCCCTCTTTCAACACGGCAACATCTTTATCCTCCCACTCTTCGTGGGTTTCTTCGTAATTGTCACCATCGGAAGGAAAACGAAAATCACGTGACTCGTTTTGCCGCGCCGGTCTGCCCTGCACCGGAGGCGGTGGGGGTGCTTGCTGAGCTTTGCCCTGCCCGGTAAGTTCCCTCAGCAGGTCCTCAAAAGTAACTGGCCCGGGAGTTGGCGAACCGTCCCCCTGTTCGTGTGGGTAATGTGGCTCTCTATCAGTAGCATCTGGTGGCTGCTGCTTCTTTTTCATCATCCTGATGACGAAGTAAACAATAGCGAATATTATATAAATTATGACTTCTCTATCCATGACACTCAAATATAAGACATAGAATGTTATTTTTGTCGTCCTCCGAAGATGGAGAGGGAAGTTTTTAGTTTTGAGTTCTTAGTTTTAAACCTTGGAAGAGCGGGCTGCAACGGCTGTACTGGCCGAATGCTTGCAGGATCTGGGTAAATTCTCTTGTTGTGAAGAAATGCCCACGGGTTGCTTCCTGGCAATGAGCGCACTTGCTGAATCAGCGTAGCAGATTGAAAACTTAGAACGGGAAACTTAAGACTTAGAACTTGGAACTCAGAACTTTTTAGCGAGTATGCAACTGACCAAACTTGAGATAAGAGGGTTTAAAAGCTTTGGAGATAAGGTAGTTATCAATTTTGACGAAGGTATTACCGGCATTGTAGGGCCAAACGGTTGCGGCAAATCCAACGTGGTTGACTCCATTCGCTGGGTATTGGGCGAGCAGAAGTCCCGTATGCTGCGCTCCGATAAAATGGAGAACGTGATCTTTAACGGCACCAAAAAAAGGAAGCCAACCAATATGGCCGAAGTGTCGCTCACGTTCAACAATACGAAAAACCTCCTTCCCACAGAATACAGCCAGGTCACCATTACCCGCCGGTACTACCGTTCTGGCGAAAGCGAATACGAACTGAACGGCGTAACGTGCCGGCTTAAGGACATCACCAACCTCTTTCTCGATACCGGTATCGCCTCCAACAGCTACGCCATTATAGAGTTAAAAATGGTTGATGACATCCTCAACGACAAAGACAACTCGAGGCGGGGGCTGTTTGAAGAAGCCGCTGGCATTTCGAAATTTAAGATAAGAAAGAAGGAGACGCTGCGTAAGCTGGGCGATACCGACGCCGACCTGGAGCGGGTAGAAGACCTGCTGTTTGAGATTGAGAAAAACATGAAGAGCCTCGAAAAACAGGCTAAACAGGCACAGCAATACTATAAGCTAAAGGAAGAGTACAAAGAGGCCAGCATTGCCATGGCCAGAAAAACGGTAGAGCGGCACCAGCATTCTTACCAGGAAGTAAAGAAAAGGATTGAGCAGGAAAACGACCTGAAGTTGAGCCTGAACAGGCAGCTGGCAGAAAAAGAGGCGGGTGTAGAGAAAGCGAAAGCAGACCTGGTGGCTAAAGAAAAGCAGCTAAGCTCGCGGCAAAAGGCGCTAAACGAACATGTGGGCAAAATTCGCCAGTACGAAAGTGAAAAAAAGATCAAGAACGAACGCCTTCGCTTTCTGAACGACAAAAGCGAGAACCTGAGGGAGCAAATTGAGCAGGACAGGAAGAGTAATGAGCGGGCCGCCTTTTCGATCGACAGTCTTTCCAAAGAAAAACAAGTTGCCGATAAAATACTGGCCGAAGTAGCTGCCAAGCTCGAGAAGCTAAGGAGCGAGTTTGAAAATCAAAAATCTCAGACCGCTGTGCTTCAGGAGGAGGTAAATATTATTAACCGCAATTTCAGGCAGCGAAGAGAAGACGTGTACCAGGCAACCAAGGAGCTGGAAATAAAGCAGATACAGCTTTCGACACTGAAACAGGAGCTGGACAAAACCTCGTCAGACACCTCGCAGCAGTCGGCCAACCTTGAAGAATTTGAATACAAACTTCAGGAAATCAGCGAGCTCCGTGCCGAAAAGCAAAAAGAGCTCGACAAACTTAAAAACGACGAAGAGGCGCTTCAGCACAGAATTGAAGCGACCACCAAAACGCTGGAGGTGATAAAGGAGGAAAGCACGCAGGTTAGCCGAAAGCTTGATGCCAGGCAAAACGAGTACAACCTCACCAAATCGCTGGTCGAAAACCTGGAGGGATTTCCTGAAGCCATAAAATTTTTAAAGAAAAATGCGAGCTGGGGTAAAAACGCCCCCCTTCTATCCGATATCATTACCTGCCCGGAAGAATACCGGGTAACGATTGAGAATTTTCTCGAGCCTCTGATGAACTACTATATTGTGGAAACAGAGGCACAGGCTTACCAGGCAATTAACCTGCTAAGCGATGCGGCTAAGGGCAAAGCGCATTTCTTTATTTTGGAGAAGTTCGAGAAATTCAAGCCTTCGGCCACCCGCATTATCCAAAATGCCATTCCGGCTACTGAGGTGGTGGAGTATGATGGCCGGTACAAAAAGCTGGTTTCGCACATTCTCGACAACGTTTACATCACTACCAATCACCACACCGACATTCCCGAAGTAGAAGATGTGGTGTTCATAACGAAAAACGGAAAAGTCGCCCGCAAGCAATACGCCATTTCGGGGGGAGCAGTTGGCCTGTTTGAGGGAAAACGCATTGGCCGGGCCAAAAACCTTGAAAAGCTGGCAACAGAAATAAAGTCGCTGAACAAGCGGCTCGATGAGATAAACCAAAGCCTGGCAAGCAACCAGGCCGATTTGGCTGCATTGAAGGCATCGAGCAAAAAAGAGCAGATCGAGGCACTGCAGCCCGAGCTCAACAAAATAAATGAGGAGTTTGTGAGCTTCCGTACCAAGCAGGAGCAGTACTCTCAAATGCTTACGTCCAATGCCACCAAGCGGGAGGACATCATTGAGCGCATCCAGATACTGAACGAAGAGATACTGGAACTGCAGCCAACGGCTGAAAAAGGACAGGACCAGCTGAAAAACGAGGAAGAAGAGCTTGCATCGAAAAACAGTGAGTTGCAGGCATTTCAGGAGCTATTGAGCCAGAAGTCGGCGGCCCACAACCAGGAGAACATACTGTTTCACCAGCAGCAAAACAAGGTAGCCAGCATAGCACAGGAAATAAGCTTCAAAGAAAACACCTTTGAGAGCTCCAAAGAGCGGATTGAGCGTAACCAAAGCGACCTGAAGCAAACTGAGGAGGAAATTAAAGGCCTGGTGGAAAAAGCCGAACTTAACGACGATGAATTGGTGGCCATGTACGCCGAGCGGGAGTCGATTGAAGTAGGTGTAAATGAGGCTGAAAAGGAATATTACAGCGGCCGGGGGCTGATTGACGAGCTTGAGAAGGACGGCAGGGAAATTCAGCGAAGGCGGGAAAGCACCGACCATATGCTAATGGAGCTGCAGAATCAGATGAACGACACCAAGCTGCAGCTAAGCTCGGTAAAAGAGCGGCTCTCGGTAGAATTTAACATAGACCTGGACGAGCTGCTGAAAGAAACGCCAACGGAAGCACCCGAAGAAAAAAAGGAGGATCCGTTTGACGCAATGAACGATGAGGAACTGAGAGAAAGAGTAGGCCGCATCAAAACCCGCATCGACAATATCGGGCCTATTAACCCCATGGCAATGGAGGCCTATGACGAAATTAAGGAGCGATACGATTTTATAATAAAGGAAAAAGCAGACCTGATTGCTGCCAAGGAATCGCTTATCAGCACGATCGGCGAAATAGACGCTGTAGCTAAAGAAACTTTCCTGGAAGCATTTACCAACATCAGGACCAATTTCATAAAGGTGTTCCGCTCGCTCTTTACCGAAGAAGACGACTGCGAGCTAAAGCTGGTGAACCCCGACGACCCGCTGGAAAGCCCAATCGAGATTATGGCCAAACCTAAAGGAAAGCGGCCGCTGACGATTAATCAGCTCTCGGGTGGCGAGAAAACACTTACGGCCATTTCCCTGCTGTTTTCCATCTACCTGTTGAAGCCGGCTCCGTTTTGTATCTTCGACGAAGTGGATGCCCCGCTCGACGACGCCAATATCGACAAGTTCAACAACATCATCCGCACGTTCAGCAAGGAGTCGCAGTTTATCATTGTTACGCACAACAAACGGACAATGTCGAGCACCGACATCATCTATGGCATAACTATGATTGAGCAGGGCGTATCGAGGGTTGTGCCGGTTGATTTGAGAGAGCTGGCATAACCCGTGATTGACCGCTGATTTCGTTGATTGCCATGATTTCAAACTGCTGATTGAACTGCGTGTTTGATTAATGTGATTTGCGTAGGGAACCGCTTATTTTTGATAACCATGATTTTCAGCGCCCCATGTTTTTAGAGTTGATCAGTCTTTTGAATTGTAGACTTCTTGCTCCAAAATTAATGAGGAGGCCAACTTCAAGGTGATAAGCTTCAAGGTAGTTTAAAGCTTGATTGAGGTTGAGATCGTCAAGTGCTGAGGTAGCTTTAATTTCTGTTGAAATTTTTTCTTCAATCAGGAAATCGACTCTTCGGCTACCGATTTTTTCATTCTTGTAGTGTATAGATATGTAGAATTCCTGCTTAAAGTTGATCTTGTGGAAAGATAATTCGCGGGCAAGTGCCTTTTGATAAATTTTCTCCGGAAAACCAAGCCCTAACACCTTGTGTACCTCAATGGCACAGCCGATAATTCTTCCCGTGATCTCAGAAAATTTGTACTCCGGTTTTACAAAAGAGGACATTCGGCAGCTGGTTGGCTCCGGGTAAAAATGGATGATTCACCTTAAAAAATCAAATAATTGTAAGCTGTATTTCGATCAACGAATTTTATTAGCAACCCTGCATAATCAAAGCAATCATGGTAATGAGAGTAATCAAGGAAACCCGCGGTTTGAAATCAGCGGTTAATCAGCGGTTCCTACTCACTCTTCAATGTTTTTGTGGCGCTTACAGTTACGGTGCTCAACACCTTAAATCCTATACTTGAAAGTGAAACAAACAGCAGCACCCCAACTCCTGCTACAAACGGCCACACGCTAAGCGGAATGCGATAAGCGAAGTTTTGCAGCCAGTCTTGCATAAATACAATTACCAACGGAACAGCCACTACTGCACTAATCACTACCAACAGCACAAATTCCTTTATCAGAATAAAAAGAAGTGTACTCATGGGCGCACCCAGCACTTTTCTGATACTTATCTCCTTCAGGCGGCTACTTAAGGTGAGTGTAGCAAGGCTAAGCAACCCAAGACAGCTAATGAGCACAGTGAGGGCGGTGCCGATTGCGACAATATTTGAAAGATTACGCTCCCTGGCATACTGTGTAGCAAGCCTTTCGTCCACAAATTCATAATTAAACGGGCTATTGGGGTATACTGAAGCCCACACTTTTTCCATTTTATCGATTGTGGCCGGAAGATTTTGCGTGCTCAGACTAAGAAATACCTTTGGTCTGGGGCTAGCATCAAAGCTGATATTGTCGCTGCCATTCATTACCTCTTTCCAATTTATGGCCATCATGGTCGGTTCAATAGCCTGGTGGAGTGAGTTAAAGTGAAAGTCCTCAACCACTCCAATAATCTCGAGTTGGTTGTATCGGTTGCCGGGGATCTGGCTGCCAACAGGATTTTCCAAACCAAACGCCTTTACAAAAGCCCCGTTCACTACAACTGCCCTGGAGGCGTCGGAGGGCTGATTCCGGTCAAATGAGCGGCCGTGAATCACCTTAATGCCGGCGGTTTCGATAAATCCGTAGGAAACCGGATTGAACTTGAACTTGCGCACGTTCCCGTCTGAATCTGTAAAATCGATGTAAACCCAATCTCCTGCCCCAAAAGTATGAGAAGCCATTCCAGCCTTTATCACCTCAGGCATTTTCTCCATCTCGTTCTTTAACTTCTCCCCTTCTAGAAACCCTTTTTCTATAGCCGCGCCCATTCCGTTGGCAGCTATATCCAGGGGCAGCACCACAAGTGCGTCTTTTTCAAAACCAAGGTTTGCATTCTGAAGAAAACTCATCTGGCTTTGGATAAAAATAGCGGTGGAAATCATAAATGCCGAAAGTACGAACTGCACCACTACCAGGCTTTTTCTGAAAATCTGCTTTCCCTTACCCAATACCACCTTGCCCTTAAACGCTTGTACGGGGTTGAATCCCGAAAAAATGAACGCCGGGTAAAGCCCCGACAAGAGTGCGTTAACAATGGCAAGGCCAACCAAAAAGGCTATGTCCAACGCTGCAAACGAAAACGTGAGTTGCTTGCCGGCTAATTGGTTGAAAAAGTCGAGGGAGAAATAAGCTATTACGACGCCAATGAACAATGAGACACCTGTAATTACGAGCGCCTCACTTAGAAACTGGATTACCAGATTTGACCGGGTAGCGCCGTTTACCTTGCGCACCCCTATTTCCTTTGCCCTGGTAATAGACTTGCCTATGTTGAGCGTAGTGAAGTTGATACTGCCGATTACCAGAATGAAAACCGCTATAAAGGAGAGTATAAAAATGTATTTGGGATCGTTTACCTCGGCATAGCCCGATGGCACTTCTACGTTGAGGTGAATGTCTGTCAGGGGCTGTGCATCAACATCAAAAGAAACCAGGCTTTCGTGCTTTGGCATAGCCTCAACAATGCGCAGTTTATCATCGAGGGTGGCCACGCCTACCCCCTCTTTCACCAGCAAATAGGTTTCCCCCTGAATATTAAACCATGCATTTCGCTGTCGATCGGAGTACAACGAATTGAAATGAGCTCCGGACAGCAAAATCGTATACCTCAAGCTTGAATTGGACGGCATATCCTTCACCACTGCCTTTACCTCCACCGGTTGATAGGTATCGGTAAGCCTGAGATCAAAAGTCTCACCTACGGGATTCGAGCCACCAAACAGAATTTTTGATTGCGTTTCGGTAAGTACCACACTGTTAGGGTTTGAAAAAGCTCCCTTCAGGCTTCCCGAAACTACCTTCAAATCGAAAATCTCTGGAAATCCCTCATCCACAAGGCTGTAGCTAACGTCCGTAACCACGTCTCCTACCTGCGCCATCGCCGACCGGCCCACTATTCGGGTGAATGCCTCCACCTCGGGAATATTCGCCTTTATTTCCGGGCCGAGCCGAAGTGGTGTGATGGTGTTGTTGTACTCTTCTCCGTTGTTCCATTTTTCCTGCACCCACGCCCTATAAATCCTGTCCGACTTGCTGTGGAAGGTATCGTACGTCAGTTCGTTTTTAGCGTAGAGGTAAATTAACACCGCACAGGCCAAACCCAGCGAAAGGCTGGTGATGTTGACAATCGAATTGAGGCGGTCACGCAGCAAAGTGCGAAATGCGACCAGGAAGTAGTTCTTAAGCATGGTACAAGTAGCTAGGACCCCAATTCGCGCAACAATAATACCACAGCGGTTAACTGACTGTTAATGAATGGGTTATTGAAAATGGATATAAAAAAATTGTCCGGTTATCAGTCAGTCTATGACTAGTAACCGGACATGTGCCGTATGGTGGCCGCTTAGTTTCTGTAGAAAAGATATACAGTATAAAGCACAAAAGCCAACAGAAACATCACAGCTTCAATGCGGTCGAGTTTGTGCTTCTTGAAGGTAAACATGAACAGGAGAAGCGCCACGGTGCCAAAAAGAATCACAAAGAAATCAACGTTAAGGGCATCGTTGTAAGGGATTACCTTCATTGTACCATTGAGGCCTAAAATCAGGAGAATGTTGAAAATATTGGAGCCAACAACATTTCCGATGGCGATATCTGTTTTTCGCCTGAAAGCGGCAATAGCCGAGGTGGCTAACTCGGGAAGCGACGTACCTGCTGCAAGAATTGTAAGGCCGATCAGTTTTTCGCTCAACCCAAATGCAGCAGCTATACCCACAGCGTTGTCGGTTACAAGCTTACCTCCACCCACCAGCATCCCCAAGCCCAAACCAACAAAAAGAATGGACTTCCACATGGGCAGCGATTTCACCTCTTCATCGGTAATGTCTTCCTCTTTTTTAGATTGGCGAATGATGTAGAGCATGAACAACCCAAAAAAGATAAGCAAAACAATGGCATCGAATCGTGACAGGCTGTTCGACTCCCCTCCAAAAAAGGTCACGTCGTTCACCAATAAGTAGAGCAGCAGCGCACAAAACAGCGAGTAGGGAATTTCATACTTTACCGTGGTTCGTTGCACCGACAGGGGATAAATGACGCCCGCCACACCTAATATGAACAGCAGATTGAAAATATTGCTGCCGATAATGTTGCCAAACATGGCGTCGGTCATTCCCTCAGCCGAAGCAAATAAGTTTACCGTGAGTTCCGGGGCAGAAGTGCCAAATGCCACCACGGTGAGCCCGATCATGAGGTCCGAAACATTGAGACGTTTGGCGAGTGATGAAGCACCATCCACTAAAAAGTCGGCTCCCTTTATTAAAATTGCGAATCCGACTATTAGAAGCGAAAAGTAAAGCAGCATAGTTGATTAGGTAAATTGTCGCAAGGTATATAGAAATTCGATTCGAATTTGCCAGAAAAGCCAATTTTTTTTAACAAATAGTACAAAAATTTTTATGGCAGCGTCAATCGGGATTTTTGTTTTTAATTTGCGATAATCCTCCCTCAATGAAAAGTATCCTTGTTCTTTACAGAAGCGCCTTCGGGGGTTTGTCGCAGCCCGCATGGGTCTTAGCCTTGGTTATGCTCATTAACCGCAGCGGCTCCATGGTAGTCCCATTTTTGAGCGTTTACCTTACCATTTCTCTCGGCTTTGATATTTCGCAAGCCGGTATACTACTCAGTTTGTTTGGTATCGGATCTATTGTGGGTGCTTTTGCAGGTGGCTGGCTCACCGACAAAATTGGTCACTTTTGGGTGCAATTTATGAGTCTTATGGTAGGCGGTAGCTTGTTTTTCGTGGTGGTGCAATTGGTCGATTTTGTGCAATTGGGGATTGGAATTTTTACTGTAAGCGCCATATCTGAGATGCTAAGGCCGGCCAATTCATCGTCGGTTGCCTATTATGCCAAGCCGGAAAACATTACCCGTGCCTTCAGCCTCAACCGTATGGCCATCAATTTAGGGTATTCGGTTGGGCCGGCAATTGGCGGTTTGCTGGCGTCGTTTTCGTATAAACTGCTATTTATAGCCGATGGCATCACCTGCATCCTGGCCGGAGTGTTGTTTTTCTTTTATTTCCGAAACAGAAAAGGAAATGAATCGGTAACACCGGACTCCAAACCGAAGCCATCGGCATGGAAAGCCCTGGCTGACGTTCGGTTTGTGCTATTTGTGTTGCTGGTGCTCTCCTTCGCCACGGTCTTTTTTCAGCTGTTTATGACACTGCCACTCTATTACAAAAAAGTGTACCAGCTCACCGAGACGAAAATCGGCTTGCTGATTGGTCTCAACGGCTTGCTTGTTTTTCTTCTCGAAATGGTGATTGTGTACGCTATTGGCGAAAAATTCAGCATACGCAGACTAATAATGTTGGGGAGTGTTCTCAACGGGCTGGGATTCATTGTATTGAACATCGTTCATGCGGAAGCAATTTTGTACCTGGCGGTGCTCATCATAAGCCTGGCGGAAATATTTGCCATGCCCTTTATGGCTACTTATACGGTGCAAAGCTCCGGAGAAGGATCGCGGGGCATTTATATGGGCATGTATTCTTTCGCTTACTCGGCTGCCTTCGTGCTGGCTCCTGCACTCGGAACCCGCATTGTCGACCACTGGGGCTTCAACACGCTGTGGTGGGTGTGCGGGGTAATGTCTGTAGCAACAGCAGCCGGGTTTTTGCTGCTGCTGGGTAATAAACCAACTGTGGTTCCCGAAAAGGTGCTGGCCTAAACGGCACCATCTTGCTCCTCTTTGGACTTGTAATTCCACTCTTTCAAGAAGATGGAGTAAGGCCTGAGCGATGGAACTTCTTCCAACACGATTTTAATGATGCCCACCAAAGGTATAAAGAGAATCATGCCGGACACACCCCACAACAGGGCGCCAATTATAAAGGAAAGGAACACTACAAACGCATTGATATTGGTAGAAGAGCCCACAATCCACGGGCGCACTACGTTTTCCTGAACGGCGTTGGCTACCAGCAGCAATGAGAGAATAATTACCGGGATCAGCGGGCGATCGAAGGTTACGAAAGTATAGGCCCCAACTACCACCATCGCAATGAGATTTCCGATATAGGGAATGAGGTTGAGTATAGCCACCATAATAGCAAAGAAAAAAGCGTATTTCACCCCAAACGAAAACAAAATAACCCAGTCCATAGCTGCCGTGACCAGCGTAAGCAGCATAATGCCTACAATATAGTTGCGGATTACCTCCTGCACTTTTTGAAATACATTTTTAATCACTTCCTGGTTTGAAGCAGCATACTTGGCCTCGACGAAGCGGCTGGGCAGGTCCCTGTACAAAAGGATGAAATAGATATAGATAGGCATGAGGAAGATCTCAAAAAAAGACTGCCCCAGCGACGATATGTTGCCAAAAAGCCAACCGGTAACCAGCTCCAATTGGTTGGCAAGGGTTTCTTTAATGTCGCTCAGACCGCTGAAAAGACCAAGGTCTTCAACGAGGTATTTCTGGGTGTTGGCAATCACCGATGAAAACCGGTTTGAGATATTCGGCAGGTCGCGCCCTATTGCTACTATTTGGGCGGACAGCACATACAACACCCCTCCTATAAAAAGCGTGAACAAGAAGACAGCGATGAGAATAGCGATTCCTCTCTTCATCTTCTTTTTCTCCATCCACTCTACGAAGGGCAGCAAAAAGGCAGCAAACAAAAAGCCCCAGGCTATAGGCACTACTACCGCGCGGGTGATCGACAGCACCCACACAAGGATGATAACTATTGCCAGGCCATAAAATCTGGCCTGAAGCAAATGAAGGTCATTTTTTTCGCTTGGGGTCATACCATTTCGATTCAGCTTATATAATAAAACCTTGCGATCAAAATTATTGTAATATATAAGGTTTATCTTTGACTGGACTTAGCGAACTTGCAATATGGCACCAAAAACGATATTTATTACCTATAATCCTGGAAATAACGCGGAAGAAACAATAGCAGCCAGGCTACATACGATTGGAGCAGTGAGTGGCTTTAGGATGTACATGCCAGACAGATTTAATTCTTCTAGTATTCTGGATCTGGAAACAAAGAGAAGGATTAATCAGTCTGACTATTTAATTATGTTTTCTATGAGTACACTTTCCAATATCGTTAAGCAGGAATTAGAGGAGGCATTCAAACACATCCAAGACAAGTCCAGAATTATAGTTATTTACGATAAACAAAGGGGGAAAAACTTAAACAGCCCTGTTACCAACTACTTCACGTCATTCTTCTTTGATAAATATAATAACCGACAGGAGGATCTCCTACATGCAATTATTAACAGTATTCTACACCGCGAATCCATGGAAAAAACCACTACTGGCAGTCCTCATGGTTTGACCTCAAAAGACACAGAAAATACAGCCCTTGCGGCGTTACTAGGTGTGGGATTGGGTCTATTTATTTTGGGAATCCTTTCAGGAAGCAAAAGCTGATGGCCTTAAAATCGGCCATTTTTGACAATACTGTTTTCAACTTCATGGCCAGAATGAATTCTATCAACCTGTATCTCCTAACAAAATCTCTTTTTCAAGAGAGGGTATTAGTTCCGTCAGAGATTCTCACAGAAATGGAGTTACTTTCATACCGATCGCATTATAAGGCCAGAATAACGCAATGGGCTGACAATATCCGTAGTAAGCGTTTCTATGAGATGTGTAATTCCTACGATCCGGTGGTGTTAGAATTTGCAAGAAGTATCATCGACAAAGGAGAGGCGGATGCAGTCGCTCAGAGCAAAAAAACGGGCGTTAGCGTTTTTATCAGCGATGACTTCGAATGTTTACCTTTTATTAATCAAAATCATGGTTACTTAAGGTGCTATAGTACGTACTTTTTGTTATCATTGGCCGATGTTCAAGATTTACTTCCAAACTACGAGATTGTCTTGTCAGAGTATTTGAGCTTACTAAGGTATAGTAACATGAGGGAGAAAGCACGGAAAGAGCTGAAGGGTCGAATGAGGTTTGAATACCAAGAAGCACTGAAAGTATACGGCTTGGAAAATGATAAAAAGAGAATAAGTAAAAAAACAAGCTTAGATACCATTTTGAAAAAGCTCTAGTAAAATCCTGAAGTTTCTTCAACGATCCAGCCACTCCTTAAAAGCATTCACTTTTTCCCTCGCTACTATTACTTCAAAATCGTCGGAGTTGTGCAGCACAATCCGCAGCCTGCTGTTACTCCAGGCTACGATATCTCTGATAGCAGAAAAAGCGACCAGATATTTCCGGTTAATTCTAAAAAACCGGGCGGGGTCTACCAGCGCTTCCACCTGATCGAGCGTAAAATCAACAATAAAACGCTTGCCCTCTTTCGTCTGTAGATAGGTAGCTTTTTCCTGGCTGGCAAAGTGGTCAGCGTCCTTCACCTCTACCGACCGAAGATGGTCGCCCACCTTTATCACAAAACGCTCCTTGTATGTGCGCCCGAGCATATTCATAAGTGTCTCAAACTTTTCGGGAGTGATTGTGGTGGCCGGCCCCGGCTCATTTTTTTGCGGGGGATTCCATTGCCTGTATTTAGTAAGGGCGGCTTGCAGATCTTCCTCATCTATGGGCTTCAAAAGGTAATCGAGGCTGTTTACTTTGAAAGCTTTTATAGCGTATTCATCGTAGGCCGTGGTAAAAATAATCGGCGTGCTCACTTTCACTTTCTCAAAAATTTCGAAGCTAAGCCCATCTGCAAGCTGGATATCGAGAAAAATCAGGTCGGGAGCCTCATTGCTCTTCAGCCATTCAACTGTTTTCCGCACCGACTCCGTGCAACCAACAACCGCCACCGAAGAATCGAGCTTCAGCAGCAAAAGAGAGAGCCTTTCGGCAGCCAGCTTTTCGTCTTCAACTAATAACGCCCTCATTGGTATTTTGCCATGGTTAATAGAGGTAGTCTCACTTCAAATTTATCTTTGCCGGCTGCAATAGCCACCTTTCTCCCGCTTAAAAATTCATACCTGTCTTTAATGTTATCCAGGCCATAACCTGACGAGGGCTCTTTATTCGATTTGGGCCGAACCGAGTTAGACACAACAATTTCTTCGCCGGAAGCTGAAATTTGAATGCTGAGCGGAAACTCCTCCGACACCTCATTGTGCTTTATTGCATTTTCAACCAGCATTTGGATGGAAAGTGGCGGCACCATTTTGCTCATCAGCTCAGCAGGCACGTCCATCTTGCAATTCAGGTTTTCGCCAAACCTTATTTTCTGCAAATACATATAGTCCTTTACAAACTTGAGCTCGGTTTGCAAGTCTACCACCTCCTGCTTTCTCGAGTCGAGCACAAACCGATAAACCTCGGAAAGTTTCTTTATAAACTTAACTGCGGTATCGGGCTGCTGATGAACCAGTGAGGTGAGCACATTGAGCGAATTGAACAGGAAATGCGGGTTTACCTGACTTTTCAGTGTTTCGTACTGCGACGCCAGTTGTTCAGACTTCAACTTTTCGAGGTTAATAGCAGCCTGTCGCCAGCTTATAAAAAATTCCCTGCCAAAGAGAAAACTCATGATGAGCATGGTGGTGAAAACCGGCATAATAAGGTTAACCACTATTCCTGAGGTTTTAATATCGGAAAGGGAGTTGCCAAGGTAAACAATGTAAAACAGGTAATAAATAATGGAAGCCATCGATGTGGTATAAACCACCATTACCACAAATCCAACCCAAAAGCGCTTTGCGGGCGCTTCGAGCCAGCTAATTTTCGTTTCGATGTACTCCGACAAGTACTGGTTTCCCTTCCAGAAAAAAAGCCAGAAAGAAGCGTTAAGTGCTACCACGGCTATGGTACGCTGTCCAAATACATCGAAACACGGCCTGCAACTGAGGTATCCACCGATGAGTCCGCCAAGGGTAACAAGCAGGAAAATCTCCTTTAACTCCCGTAGCAGTATTTGTCGCGTAATGGTCATGCAATTTATTTTGGGTTAAATTAACTTTTTTCCTGGCATGTTTCGAAAAAAGAGACAGACGCACCGCCGTCTCTTTTTCAATGTAGCACTCGATCAGAACACGAATGTCAATTCTCCGTCGTTGCAGCCCCCTCACAGGCTTTCACCATGTACTCAGCATGGCCTTTGCCCCAGTTGGGAGCGAAGTCGCCGTTGTCGATCGCTTCATTGAAGCTTTTCAAGGCAGACTTAAACAACTCGCACGAGGCAGAGGTGTCCTGGCCGAAAAACTGAGCAGTACCGTATTGCATTTCCGCCATAAATAGCTTAGCTCTTGGATTGTTGGGGTCCATTTGCATGGCTTTGCCAAACGTGTTGAACACCCTGGTAGACATGGTTTGCCCACGGGTTCCGGGGTCGAACGAAAGACTGAGCATATCGTCGTAGCCCTGAAGCGTAATCAGTTCCACATTGCCGGGCGAGCGTACCAGCCCCTCCTCTATCAGTTGCTTCGACTTCTCCATCCTGCCGTCTTTTTCACCGAGTGTTTCCTCTTTGGTTGCAAGCCAGCTGTAGGCGAGTGCAGCATAATACACGGGCTGCCATTTGTCCTTCTCGGCCTGCGCCACACGCTCTAGTTTGTTGGCAACGGCAAGCAACTCCTCCTTTGAGTTACTTTGCGCGAAAAGCTGCTCCAGGCTGGCCTTCATGGTTTTCTCATAGGGTGTTTGCGCGAAAACCGGACTCAGCGCAAGCACACAAATAACAAGCAGTGGTAAATTCTTCATCGGATTATCTGTTTAGCTTTATTTCGATAGTAGTGTCTTTTTCTAACCTAAAGCTGGCTTGCTCAAACGACGGCGGACCCATTTTGCCCATTACGTTATTGGAAAAGCCGTAGGGTTCGGTGGGAATTACCAGAAAAGTGTCGAGCTCGCCATTTTCATTTTCGTCGTGAATAATGCTGACGGCATACACGCCGAAAGGCACGTTTTCGAAAACCACTTCCTGCCCCTCTGCGGTTGTTTTGGACGTTTTACCAATGATAGGTTCATCAAGAAAGTTTTCTTGCGAGTCGAAAATGCCAACCATTAACTGGCCCTGTTTATCGCCGAGGTTGGTTATCTTAACCACCAGGGTGGCTTTGTTTTCGTTTCCTGTGGCCCAACTGCTCCAGCCGGCCACGATAATTATCAATGTTAAAAGCGTTTTCATATTTCGATTATGTGTTATTTATAAGTTTTCTAATTGATTGGCATTTTTATCACCCGACATAGTAATGAAGATGCCGAGAAAGAAGAATCGTTTTGCCGGTTGGCCGATTTCTCTCGACGCATACACACCATTGGCATCTGGTGCGTTGGCAAATTCGTAGCCGAAAATGTTGTCGCGGCCCAGTAGGTTGGTGGCCGAGGCATACATTATTATCTGCGGCCTGAACAGGTAGGCGATGTTGAAGCTCACGTCCTGGTAGTTGGGCAATCGGCTATTCATAAATCCGTCTTCGTTCGGGTTGGTGTAGGGCCTGCCACTTCCGAAAGAGTAGGTGGCTCCTATTTGAGAATTAATGACCTCGATAAAATGTTTATAAACCACCGAGAAATTATGCTTTGATGCGAAACCGGGAGCAGCCGCTGCAGGGAAGTCGAGGTGATTCCGCTCCGTGTCGAGAAACGAATAACTTACCCAGTAATCAATGTACTTGAAAGTGCGGGCGTCTCTCCAGAATATATCCAGCCCACGTGCGTAACCCTCGCCGCCGTTGGTGAAAAATGTTGGGTTAAATGGCTCGCTTCCGTTGAATTTTACAAGTTTGTCATAATCCTTCCAGTATCCTTCTACGCGAAAGGTGCGGTTATCTTTCTGCACCTGGTAATTGAGAATATAATGAGACGAAACCTCGCTCCCCAGCTGTGTAGTTACCCGGAACCGCTGGTTCTCCGGCGTTTGGTAAAAGCGCCCGTAGGCCAGAGATACTTGCGCAAACTGG
Source organism: uncultured Imperialibacter sp. (assembly GCA_965651695.1). Taxonomy (GTDB): domain Bacteria; phylum Bacteroidota; class Bacteroidia; order Cytophagales; family Cyclobacteriaceae; genus Imperialibacter. The sequence continues at coordinate 33,939 of CBFGTI010000038.1, forward strand.
CTGGTTTTAAGGGCCAGCGACGCCCTTGGAGCGGCGTTCCATTCACCTACGAGCGACGAATACTCCAAACGGCCACCAGCCCTGAACATCAGCTTATTCGACAGGTAAATATCTGCCTCGGCAAATGTGGCCGGCAGTGTCTCGTCTTTTTCGTTGACAAGTGCACCCCCCTCGCTGGTAATGTTATCAGCAAACGACCGCAGAAAAACCTCCTGCCCTACCCGCAGCGTCACGTGCTCCGACACATCGTTGCTCAAAGCCGACTTCAGGTGCCAGGCAAGCTCGTCCTCGTTCAATTTATCGGCATTGAAGCTGATGTCGTTGTTGGAAACAGTTTGACTAATACCGCCGCTGTAGTACCACTTACCGCCAAGTTTGCTCTTGTAAGTAGCGTTGAGGTAGGTGAAATGGTTGGTGATGCCCACCCGGCTTTTGCCACTGGCCCTGTTAATGTCGGGTTGGTGAAGGATAAACGACGAGCGATCGAATGTGCCATAGAGCTTTAGCATGCCACTTTTGCCGCTCTGCTGTCGCACCATAAAAGAACCGCCCGCCGACTCCGACGGCTTTTCCCATTCATAGGCTTGGTTGATGAGCGACTGGTAAGGTTTGAGATTTGTATAGGCCAACTCGCCAAAAACCGACCCTTTCTCCCAACGCTGCGTATGGCTGGCACTGCTTCCTACGCTCATTAGCGAAATGTTGGACTCGGTGCGCTCTGGCATGTCGAAGGTAGTAAGCGCCAGGGCCGACGACATGGCCTGACCGTACTCGGCACTATAGCCTCCCGTGCTAAAAAAGGTGCCCTTGAAAAGAAACGGCGAAAAGCGTGAGCGGGTAGGCACATTGGGTCCGCTGGCACTGTAAAAGCTATTAATCAGCATGCCGTCGATAAAAGTGCGGGTTTCGTTGCTGGCACCACCACGTATAAACAACCTGCCTGATTCCCCCACCCGCTGCGCACCGGGCAAGGTGTTAAGCGCACCCGGAATATCGGCGGTAGCACCGGCCGTCATGGCAATATCGAGTGGCTTCAGCACCACGGATTTCTTTTCGTCGCTCGCCTCGAAGGCCCCGGCGGTAATGGTAACGCCGTCCAGCTTATTGATTTCTTCGGTCAGGGTAATTTCAAAAGGTTGAATAGCCCCCGAAAGGTCAATTGCTTGTTCAAATCTCTTATAACCGATGAAGGTAATCACCAGCTTGTGAGCACCTGTTTCCTCTGTGCTGAAGGAAAAGTGGCCGTTAATGTCGGTGGTCGCGCCGTCGTAGGTGCCATCGAGAAACACATTGGCCCCGGGAATGGGCTCTCCCGACTTTTCGGTTACGGTGCCCTCCAGTGTGGTCTGCGCCAAAGTTGGGAAAGTGAACGCCAGCAGAAGGAAGTAAAAAAGAATCTTTAGAAGTTGTATCATAGATCACGTTTTTGCGATTTGGTGATCCAAAGGTGCAGGCTGACCGGGGCTTTCGAAAAAGAAGCTGACTGAAGTGTCGGATTGGAGGGATGAAGTGTAGGGATTGCGGATTTCGGATTGAGGGATTTCGGATTGGGGCAAAGGCCAGTCCTTGGTTTCTCTCCCTTGGACGAGGTTTTAATGAAGCGTCTCGCTTCGACAATCAATCTTGAGAAGCTCCACAGCTGTGGAAGACTTTCCGAGTTTCCCTCACTGAAAAAATATCAACCGTCTTGTGATTAATTTCCCCGTTTAGCTACTAACTATTCAAAGAGTGGCTAATGGATTTTTCAAAAGAAGCTTTTCTGGATATAATCGACCGGCACCAGGGCATTATTTACAGCCTGTGTGCAGCCTGGTATCCTGATGTCGACGACCGCAACGACGCCCGCCAGGACATTATTCTTCAGCTATGGAAGTCCTTCCCCTCCTTCAGAGAAGAATCAACGGTAAGTACATGGCTCTATAAAGTAAGCCTCAATACCATCCTCAATAAAATCAAGAAAGAAAAACGCATGCACGCCAATTCCTCGCTTGATGAAGTGCGGAACGCCATCGCTCTGCATTCCTTCTCAGCAGATGACGACCTGCAGATGCTAATGCAGCTCATAGAGTCCCTGAAGCACCTCGACAAGGCCCTTGTCATTCTTTACCTGGAAGGATACAAAAACAAAGAGATTGCGGAAATGCTGGATATTACGCTTACCAATGTAGCCACCCGAATGAACAGAATAAAAACTGAACTAAGGGCGAAATTAAAAACCGGAAGTTATGCCATTAGATAATTTGAAACCTGCCTGGAAGGCTTTTGTTGCCCACAACTCGTTGCACCGATTGAGCGAAAACGAGGTGCTGTCGATTATCGAATCCAGCCGCTCCTCTGACACGGCAAATTTGCAGCGGGTTTTTGCTAACGCCGTCTTGTTTCTCCTTTTATTAATGAGCTGCCAGGGAGGATGAAAAGTATAAGCCACCTAACCTACATGGTATGGGACCTTGATCCCTGGATTTTTGAGCATCTTGAGTTCCTGAGATGGTATGGGCTGATGTGGGGCATTGGCGTGATGCTCGCATAACATGGTAATGCAGCACATCTACACCAAAGAATCGAGTAGGAAGATAGGGATTATTTCCCTATCTGTCCTCTCACACCACCGTGC
>CBFGTI010000039.1:0-36511 GCA_965651695.1 uncultured Imperialibacter sp.
GTAGAATAGCGGTCTCCAAAACCGTTGATGGGAGTTCGAATCTCTCCACCCGTGCTATAAACCGGAGTAAAGAATATATGAACAAGCTGGTTGCATTTGTAAAGGAATCTGTGGATGAGATGAGGACCAAGGTAACTTGGCCCAAGTATTCTGAACTTCAGGGAAGCTCAGTGCTTGTACTGGTGGCTTCATTGATTTTTGCTTTGTTTATCGGTGTCATTGATTTGGCGTTTGAAAACGCGCTAAAGTGGTTTTACAACGCCTTTTAGTCAGGCTATATAAATAGTGTGAAGAATGGGAGAAATTAATTGGTACGTGGTAAGAGCAGTGAGCGGGCAGGAAAAGAAAGTAAAATCCTACCTCGAAACTGAAATTGCCAGGCAGAATCTCAGCGAGACGGTGCCACAGGTGCTAATCCCATCTGAAAAAGTGTACGAAATGCGCAATGGAAAGAAGCGGGTGAGAGAGCGCAACTTTTTCCCCGGTTACGTACTCATTGCGGCTGACCTTTCTCATGGTGAGGTACTTCACACGATAACAAATATTCCGGGGGTAATTGGGTTTCTTGGTTCAAGAGACAAAACAAAAGCGCCCGTTCCTCTTCGCCAGAATGAAGTGAATCGGATACTTGGAAAAGTAGACGAAATGGACGAAGCGGAAGAGAAATTGGATACACCTTTTATAGTAGGTGAGATCGTAAAGGTGATGGACGGACCGTTTAGCGGATTTACCGGCACTGTTGAAGAAGTCTTCGAAGAAAGAAGAAAGCTCAACGTAATGGTGAAGATTTTTGGCCGAAACACACCGGTTGAATTGAATTATTTCCAGGTAGAAAAACAGGATTAATAAAATGGCTAAAGAAATTAGCGGATACTTGAAACTTCAAGTAAAGGGTGGACAAGCCAACCCCGCTCCTCCGATCGGTCCGGCACTAGGTAGCAAGGGTCTTAACATCATGGAGTTCTGCAAGCAGTTTAATGCAAGAACTCAGGAAAAGCAGGGAATGGTTCTTCCTGTTTTAATTACGATCTATACAGATAAGTCTTTCGACTTTGTAATTAAAACGCCCCCCGCCCCTGTATTGATTATGGAGGCGTCGAAAGTGAAAAAAGGCTCCGCGGAACCTAACCGAAACAAGGTCGGCTCAGTAACCTGGGATCAGATTAAGCAGATTGCCGAGACAAAAATGCCTGATCTCAATGCATTTACTGTAGAATCGGCCATGAAAATGGTAGCCGGTACTGCCCGGAGTATGGGCGTGAGGGTAACGGGAGCTGCTCCCTGGGACAACTAATTAAAGAGAAATGGCTAAGCTTACAAAGAATCAAAAAGCCGTAGCGGCAAAAGTTGATAGCTCGAAGGAGTATGCTATTGAGGATGCTTCAAAGCTGGTTAAAGAAATTACTTTTACCAAGTTCGACGCCTCCGTAGATATAGACATCAGATTAGGAGTAGACCCTCGCAAGGCCGACCAGATGGTAAGAGGCGTTGTAGCCCTGCCGCATGGAATCGGCAAGGAAGTGAAAGTGCTTGTACTTTGCACTCCTGACAAGGAAGCTGAGGCGAAAGCCGCAGGCGCCGACTATGTGGGGTTGGACGACTACATCAAGAAGATTGAAGAAGGCTGGACAGACATGGATGTGATTATTACCATGCCTACTGTTATGGCCAAAGTAGGTAAACTCGGTAGGGTACTAGGCCCCAGAGGCCTTATGCCAAACCCTAAATCGGGAACGGTTACTTTGGACGTTGCCAAAGCCGTAACCGAAGTTAAAGCCGGTAAAATTGACTTTAAAGTTGATAAAACCGGAATCATCCACGCCAGCATCGGCAAGGTTTCATTTTCTGCCGACAAGTTGAGAGACAACGCCGTGGAGATGATCCAAACAGTGGCTCGCTTAAAGCCCAGCTCATCAAAGGGTACCTATTTCAAAAGTATCCACCTGTCAAGCACAATGAGCAAGGGTATTTCCATTGATAAAAGTTCTGTAGGAGGGATCTAATCATGACAAGAGAAGATAAAGCAACGGCTATTGAAGTACTTAAGGAAAAGTTCTCCAATAACGAATACTTTTATATTACTGATGCATCTGGTCTTTCGGTTGCTGAAGTGAACAACTTCAGAAGGAAATGCTTCGAAAAAGGCATTGAGTACCGGGTAGTGAAAAACTCATTGATCAGAAAGGCGCTTGAGACTTTTGAAGCTGATTTTTCTCCGCTGAACGACACGGCTCTCAAAGGATTTTCCGGAGTACTCTTCTACAATGAAGATGGAAAAACTCCTGCGAAACTTATTAAGGAATTCAAGAAGTCAGACAAAAATAATCGACCTGCATTAAAGGCTGCTTCCATACAATCAGACTTATTTATAGGTGAACAGCACCTTGAGGCGCTTACTAACATTAAATCTAAGTCTGAGTTAATAGGAGATATAATTGGATTACTCCAGTCTCCGGCTAAAAATGTGCTGGGTGCTCTTCAGAGCGGTCAGCATAAACTGGCAGGTATTGTGAAAACCTTGTCAGAAAAAAACCAATAAAACGATCGTAGAAACAATTTAATCTTTTTCAAAAATGGCAGATTTGAAAGCATTCGCTGAGCAACTAGTTAACCTTTCAGTAAAGGAAGTTAATGAACTTGCTGCAATCCTTAAAGATGAGTATGGCATTGAGCCTGCAGCTGCAGCTGCTCCTGTAATGGTAGCCGGTGGTGGTGCTGCTGGTGGAGAAGCGGCTGCTGCTGAGAAAACCTCATTTGACGTAATTCTTAAGTCAGCTGGCGCTGCTAAGCTTGCAGTTGTTAAGCTCGTAAAAGACCTTACTGGTCTGGGCTTGAAAGAAGCAAAAGAACTGGTAGACGCCGCTCCTAAAGCTGTGAAAGAGGGTATAGCCAAAGATGAGGCTGAATCTCTTAAGAAGCAGCTTGAAGAAGCCGGAGCTGAAGTAGAAATGAAGTAATCTATATGCCACACTTTGGTGGTGGCTCCGTCATAGTAGACCTGGCTTTTTCGTCAGGTCTTTTCCTGTTTATGCTTATTTTAGCGCAGGAAGTGTTATATACAAGGTAATCCTTGCTATTTAAGAACTAAATCTTTAAAGCCTTGGCTAATACAAAATTTCCCCAAAGAATAAATTTCTCTTCTATAAAGGCCGTGCTCGATTATCCTGATTTCCTGGATGTCCAGCTGCAGTCCTTCAAAGACTTCTTTCAGTTGGAAACTCCCGCTGAAAAGCGAGTTCAGGAAGGTCTCTTTAAGGTTTTCGCTGAAAACTTTCCGATTTCAGACTCCAGAGAGAATTTTGTTCTAGAGTTTGTTGACTACACCGTCGATCCTCCTAAATACTCTGTTGATGAGAGTATAGACAGGGGCCTTACCTATTCCGTACCCCTGAAAGCCAAGTTGAGGCTTTCTTGCAATGATGCCGACAACGAAGACTTTGAAACAATTGAGCAGGAAGTGTTTCTCGGCAACATCCCCTACATGACCGAAAAAGGCTCGTTTGTAATCAACGGTGCCGAGCGGGTTATCGTATCGCAGTTGCACAGATCTCCCGGTGTTTTCTTTGCCCAAAGTAAACATACCAACGGCACCAAGCTTTACTCAGCCAGGATTATCCCTTTCAAAGGCTCATGGATAGAGTTCGCAACAGACGTGAATAATGTGATGTATGCTTACATCGACAGGAAGAAGAAGTTTCCTGTAACCACACTGCTGCGTGCGATCGGCTACGGTACTGACAAGGATATTCTCGATCTTTTCGGACTGTCTGAGGAGGTAGAAGCGAATGATAAAAACCTGAAGAAGGTTATTGGGCGGAAATTGGCAGCCAGGGTGCTTCGCACCTGGACGGAAGATTTCGTGGATGAAGATACCGGCGAGGTGGTTTCAATCGATCGGAACGAAATTGTACTCGAGCGTGATTCGGTGATCAACGAAGAAGACATCGATACAATTCGCGACTCCGGCACCAAGTCTATCATCCTTCACAGGGAGGATGTAAACGTTACCGATTACGCCATTATATATAATACCCTGCAGAAGGATAACTCAAACTCTGAAAAGGAGGCCGTTGAGCAAATCTATCGTCAGTTGAGGAACACCGAGGCTCCTGACGAGCAAACTGCACGTGACATTATCCAGAGCCTGTTCTTTAGCGACAAGCGCTACGACCTGGGCGAGGTTGGCCGTTACCGAATCAATAAGAAGCTGGGTCTTGACATCACTTTCGATATCCGGGTGCTTACTACCGAGGATATTGTGAAAATTGTGAAGTACCTCATAGGCCTGATCAACTCGAAGGCTGTGGTTGATGATATCGACCACCTTTCCAACCGCCGTGTAAGAACCGTGGGCGAACAGCTGTACAGCCAGTTCTCCGTCGGGCTTGCCAGAATGGCTCGTACTATCAAGGAAAGGATGAACGTGCGTGACAACGAAGACTTTAAGCCTGTTGATCTGATCAATGCCAGGACGCTGTCGTCGGTTATCAACTCGTTCTTTGGTACCAACCAGCTTTCGCAGTTCATGGACCAGACCAACCCTTTGGCGGAGATAACCCACAAAAGGAGAATGTCTGCACTTGGGCCGGGCGGTCTTTCCAGGGAAAGAGCAGGCTTCGAGGTTCGCGACGTGCACTACACTCACTACGGTCGTTTGTGCACTATCGAGACTCCTGAAGGACCAAACATCGGTTTGATTTCGTCTCTCTGCGTGCATGCGAAGGTAAACAGCATGGGCTTTATCGAAACACCTTACCGTTTTGTGGAAGGTGGCGTGGTAAGCTCGGATGTTACCTACCTGACTGCTGAAGAAGAAGATACACATTATATAGCGCAAGCCAACGCACCTATCGACGACAAAGGGCGCTACATCAACGATAAGGTGAAAGCTCGTTTTGAAGGCGACTTTCCCGTGGTTGAACCGGCTACACTGAAGTACATGGACATTGCACCCAACCAGATTGTGTCGGTGGCGGCGTCGATGATTCCGTTCCTTGAGCACGATGATGCCAACCGCGCCTTGATGGGCTCTAACATGCAGCGTCAGGCAGTTCCTTTGCTTCGCCCGCAGGCTCCTATTGTTGGAACCGGCCTCGAAGGCAGGATCGCCAAAGATTCCAGAACCCTGGTAACAGCCGAGGGAGATGGTGAGATCGTGTATGTGGATGCCAAGAAGATTGTGGTGAAATATGAGCGAAACGCCGACGAGAGCCTGATCAGCTTCGACCACGAGAATATTGAGTACAACCTGATCAAGTTCAGAAGAACCAACCAGGACACGTGTATCAACCTGAAGCCAATTGTATTTAAAGGGCAAAAGGTGAAGAAGGGCCAGATCCTTTGCGAAGGTTTTGCTACCGAGCAGGGCGAATTGGCCTTGGGCCGTAACCTGCAGGTGGCGTTTATGCCCTGGCAGGGATACAACTTTGAGGATGCCATTGTAATCTCTGAAAAAGTGGTGCGCGACGACATATTCACTTCTATTCACGTTGAGGAGTTCGAACTTGAGGTGAGGGATACCAAACGTGGTGAAGAGGAACTTACTTCGGAAATACCCAATGTGAGTGAAGAGGCTGTGAAAAACCTCGATGAAAATGGTATCATCAGAGTGGGTGCTGAGGTTAAAGAAGGCGATATCCTTATCGGCAAGATTACGCCTAAGGGCGAATCGGATCCAACACCTGAAGAGAAACTTCTGAGAGCGATTTTCGGAGATAAAGCAGGTGACGTAAAAGACGCATCACTAAAAGCTTCTCCTTCACTCAGAGGTATTGTTATCGACACCAAACTGTTTTCACGTCCTAAAAAAGACAAAGACCTACGGTCGAAGTCGAAAAAAGAAGTTGAAGTTTTAAAGAGCAAGTATGCTCAGGAACTGACGCAGCTTCGCAACCGGATGGTGAAAAAACTGGTTACGCTGCTTGAAGGCAAGACGTCTCAGGGAGTGAAGCACAAGTTTGGTGATGAGCTCATTGCCAAAGGTGTGAAATTCAACGCCAGAAATATCGAAGAGAATTTGTTTCCGCCTAAGAACATCTACAGAGACGAAAGTAACTACAATGTTCCGGAGGAGGCTAACCTGATCTCTGACACTAATCTCGATAACTGGACAGAGGATGCCACTACCAACGCTTTTGTTGAGAAAATGGTGAAGAATTACCTGAAGGCTCGCAACGAAGTGTCTGGCGAGTTTAAGCGTGAAAGATTTACGCTTGAGGTGGGTGATGAGTTGCCGGCTGGTATTGTGCAGCTTGCGAAGGTTTACATTGCCAAGAAGCGTAAGCTGAAGGTAGGTGATAAGATGGCAGGCCGCCACGGAAACAAGGGTGTGGTTGCAAAGATTGTGCGTGAAGAAGACATGCCTTTCATGGCCGATGGTACCCCGGTAGATATCGTTCTTAACCCGCTTGGCGTACCTTCGCGTATGAACATCGGGCAAATTTATGAGACTGTATTGGGTTGGGCAGGCCTGAAGCTGGGCCGCAAATATGCAACACCTATTTTCGACGGAGCTTCCATGGAGGAAGTGGCTGGCGAATTGAAAGAGGCTGGCCTTCCGGAGTTTGGCAGAACCTATCTGCACGACGGTTTGACAGGTCAGCGCTTCGATCAGCCGGTAACGGTAGGTGTGATCTATATGCTGAAACTCGGCCACCTTGTTGATGATAAGATGCACGCACGTTCAATTGGCCCCTACTCTCTTATTACCCAGCAACCGCTTGGTGGTAAGGCACAGTTTGGTGGTCAGCGCTTCGGCGAAATGGAGGTTTGGGCGCTTGAAGCCTTCGGTGCCTCTCACATTCTGCAGGAGATCCTTACCATCAAGTCGGACGACGTGGTAGGACGTGCCAAAGCCTATGAGGCTATTGTAAAAGGTGAAAACATGCATAAGCCGGGCATTCCTGAATCATTCAATGTATTGGTTCACGAACTACGTGGCTTGGCACTTGAAATCACCCTCGATTAAAAAAATATGGGCCCCAAAAGGGCCCCTTCACCATATTTAAAAAACATTATGGCGTTCAGAAAAAATAAAAAAATTACCAGCGACTTCTCCAGGGTCACTATTAGCCTGGCTTCTCCAGAGTCGATTCTGGAAAGCTCACATGGTGAGGTAACACAACCTGAAACCATCAACTATAGGACCTACAAGCCTGAAATGGGCGGTCTCTTTTGCGAAAGGATCTTTGGTCCGGTAAAAGATTGGGAATGTCATTGCGGTAAGTATAAAAGAATACGCTACAAGGGGATTATCTGCGACCGTTGCGGCGTGGAGGTTACCGAAAAGAAAGTACGGAGAGAGCGCATGGGGCATATCGAATTGGTGGTTCCGGTAGCTCATATTTGGTATTTCCGTTCGCTTCCCAACAAAATCGGTTACCTGCTTGGCTTACCTACAAAAAAGCTTGATCAGATTATCTACTACGAGAGATATGTGGTAATTCAGCCCGGTATGAAAGCTGAGGATGGGATAAACTATCTCGACTTCCTAACCGAAGACGAGTACCTCGATATCCTGGACAAGCTGCCAAGGGAAAATCAGAACCTGGATGATGCAGATCCTAACAAGTTCATTGCAAAAATGGGTGCTGAAGCGCTGGAGATGCTTCTTTCAAGAATTGATCTTGATTCACTTTCTTATGAATTGCGCCACCAGGCATCTACCGATACTTCGCAGCAGCGTAAGGCAGAAGCCCTTAAGCGTTTGAAAGTGGTAGAAGCTTTCAGGGATGCTCGTACCCGAATCGAAAACCGTCCTGAGTGGATGGTGATCCGTATGGTGCCGGTTATTCCGCCTGAGCTTCGTCCGCTTGTTCCTCTCGATGGTGGCCGGTTTGCCACATCCGATTTGAACGACTTGTACAGAAGGGTGATCATCAGGAACAACCGTCTTAAAAGGCTTATCGATATCAAGGCTCCCGAAGTAATTCTTCGTAACGAGAAGCGGATGCTTCAGGAGGCTGTAGATTCACTTTTCGATAACTCAAGAAAAGTGAATGCTGTTCGTTCCGACGGAAACAGGGCGTTGAAATCGCTTTCGGACATGCTTAAAGGTAAGCAGGGCCGTTTCCGCCAGAACCTGTTGGGTAAGAGGGTTGATTACTCCGGCCGTTCCGTAATTGTGGTGGGCCCCGAGCTAAAAATGCACGAGTGCGGTCTCCCCAAAGATATGGCAGCGGAGCTTTTCAAGCCGTTTATTATCCGGAAACTAATAGAGAGAGGCATTGTAAAAACGGTTAAGTCTGCCAAGAAAATTGTAGACAGAAAAGATCCGGTGGTGTGGGATATTTTGGAAAACGTACTGAAAGGGCACCCGGTGCTTCTTAACCGTGCCCCTACACTACACCGTTTGGGTATTCAGGCTTTCCAGCCCAAGCTGATCGAAGGAAAAGCGATCCAGCTTCATCCTCTGGTTTGTACGGCTTTCAACGCCGACTTCGACGGTGACCAGATGGCGGTTCACGTTCCCCTTGGGCACGAGGCTATTCTTGAAGCGTCGATACTTATGCTTGCTTCTCACAATATCATGAACCCTGCCAACGGTGCTCCTATCGCGGTACCTTCCCAGGACATGGTGTTGGGCTTATATTATATAACAAAAGGCCGCAAGTCTACCCCCGAGCATCCCATAGCGGGCGAGGGAAAAACCTTCTACAATGCCGAGGAGGTAGTAATTGCCATCAACGAAGGCAAGTTATCGAGACATGCGAATATCAAAGTGAGAGCGAGGGTTAGAGACGAAAACGATAACCTTAAAACCGAGATCATAGAAACTGTTGCCGGCCGGGTGCTATTCAACCAGTTCGTACCTGAAGAAGTAGGATACGTAAACGAACTATTGAGTAAGAAAAAGCTCCAGCTCATCATCGGTACGGTTTTCAAATATGCTGGTATGTCACGTACGGCCAAATTCCTCGACGACATCAAGGAGCTTGGATTTAAGGCCGCATATATGGGTGGACTTTCGATCGGTCTCAACGATATCAAGATTCCTGAGGAGAAGGAATCAATGATACAGAGTGCTAAAGCTGAAGTTGATGCCGTGTGGAACAACTACCTGATGGGTCTTATTACCGACAACGAACGTTACAACCAGGTGATCGACATCTGGACTCGTATAAATTCTCAGTTGACAGGAACGCTCCTGAAGCAATTGGAAGAAGACCAGCAGGGATTCAACTCCATCTACATGATGATGCACTCCGGTGCGAGAGGCTCAAGAGAGCAGATCCGCCAGTTGGGTGGTATGCGTGGTCTGATGGCCAAACCTCAGAAAAACCTTCAGGGTTCAGTGGGTGAAATCATCGAAAACCCGATCCTTTCCAACTTTAAGGAAGGACTGGACGTAATTGAGTACTTCATCTCTACGCACGGTGCACGTAAAGGCTTGGCCGATACAGCCCTTAAAACCGCTGATGCCGGTTACCTTACCCGCCGATTGGTAGACGTGGCCCAGGACGTGGTGATAAATGAGGAAGATTGCGGCACCTTGCGGGGTATCGTAGTAACGGCCCTAAAAGATAATGAAGACGTGGTGGAGCCTCTATCTGAAAGGATACTTGGCCGGGTTACCGTTCACGACGTGTTTGACCCTATCACAGAAGAGCTAATTATCTCAGCCGGGGAGGAAGTTACAGAAGAGATTGCTGCTAAAATTGATGCTACCAGCATCGAAGAAGTGGAAATCCGTTCGGTGCTGACTTGCGAAACCCGCCTTGGCACCTGTGCCAAATGCTACGGACGTAACCTCGCTTCGGGCAGAATGGTGGAAATGGGTGAGGCTGTGGGCGTTATAGCCGCGCAGTCGATTGGAGAGCCGGGTACACAGCTTACACTTCGTACATTCCACGTAGGTGGTACCGCTTCCAACATCGCGGTTGAAGCCAGCATTAGGGCCAAATTTGAAGGTGTTGTTGAATTTGAGGGACTCCGTTCCATCAAAACTACCAACAGCGACAACGAGGAGATTGTGGTGGTAATGGGCCGTTCGGGTGAAATCAAGATAAAAGATGAAAAGTCCGGAAAGGTATACATTAGCAACCACGTGCCTTATGGAGCCTTCCTGAAGGTTGCCGATGGTGCCAAAGTGGAAAAAGGTCAGGAGCTGTGCTTCTGGGATCCTTACAACGCTGTGATCCTGTCGGAATTTGACGGAACGATCGAATTCGACGCTATTGAGGAAGGTATTACGTTCAAAGAAGAGTCTGATGAGCAAACAGGCCACAGAGAGAAGGTAATTATCGACACAAAAGATAAAACCAAGAACCCAGCGGTAATTGTAAAGCCGAAGAGCGGAGAGCCAAAAGGTTACAACATACCGGTGGGCGCGCACCTTTCAGTAGAAGCTGGTCAAAAGGTGAAGGCTGGGCAAATCTTGTCGAAAATACCGCGTATGACCTCCAAGTCACGTGATATTACCGGTGGTTTGCCGCGGGTTACTGAATTGTTCGAAGCCAGAAACCCTTCAAATCCCGCTGTAGTAAGCGAGATCGACGGTGTGGTAACTTACGGTGGTGTGAAGCGCGGTAACCGCGAAATCTTTATTGAATCGAAAGATGGAGTGAAGAAGCGTTACCTTGTGCCGCTTTCCAAGCACATTCTTGTACAGGACAATGACTTCGTTCGTGCCGGTGATGCGCTATCCGACGGTGCCATTACGCCTGCGGACATCTTGTCTATTAAAGGACCTACTGCAGTTCAGGAATACCTGGTAAATGAGATCCAGGAAGTATACCGTTTGCAGGGCGTAAAAATAAACGACAAGCACATCGAGGTGATTGTGAGTCAAATGATGCAGAAAGTTGTGATTCTCGATCCGGGAGACACAAATTTCCTTCCGGGCCAAACAGTAGATAAGTTTGCCTTCCGCGAGGAAAACGACAGCATTATGGACAAGAAGGTGGTGGTTGATGCCGGCGATTCGGAAAACCTTAAGCCGGGCCAGATCATCTCTTCACGTCGTTTGCGTGACGAAAACTCAAGCCTCAAGCGTAGAGATATGAAGATTGTGGAGGTTAGAAATGCCGAACCTGCTGTATCCAAGCCTTCGTTGCAAGGTATTACACAGGCTTCACTCGACACCGAAAGCTTTATATCGGCGGCTTCATTCCAGGAAACAACCAAGGTATTGAGCGAAGCCTCCATCCGTGGTAAGGCAGATTACCTGATGGGCTTGAAGGAAAACGTAATCGTAGGCCACCTGATTCCTGCCGGAACAGGCAGACGCAATTTCCAGCGGGTGATAGTTGGTTCTAAAGAAGAATACGAATCATTAATGGCTGGTGAGAGGGAACGTGCCGAAGAGCGGTCGTTTGAGATAAGCAAATAACCATGGCAAAGGAAGAAAAAGATCCGAAAAAGAATCCCAATCAGATCAATATAGAGCTGTCCGAAGAAATTGCGGAGGGCGTCTATTCCAATCTGGCCATGATTGCTCACTCCAACAGCGAGTTTGTAATTGATTTTATCCGCCTAATGCCCGGTGTACCTAAGGCAAAGGTGAAATCGAGAATAGTTATTACTCCAGAGCATGCCAAAAGACTTTTGGCTGCTCTGGAGGAAAACGTCAAAAAATACGAAGATACCTTCGGACTTATAAAGCCTACCGACGAAATGCCTCGTTTCCCGATTAATTTCGGAGGCACAGTTGGTGAAGCATAATTCCCGAATTATTCATCTTCTAATCTTTGCTTAAAAATTATTAATCCATATCTTTGCGTTCCAATTTTTGGAAGAAAGAAAAATAGTTGTCTAAATGCCTACTATTCAGCAATTAGTACGAAAAGGTAGAACGGCCGTGACATGGAAATCCAAGTCGCCAGCCCTAGATTCTTGTCCTCAGAGAAGAGGTGTATGTACAAGAGTATACACCACCACTCCTAAAAAGCCAAACTCAGCTATGCGTAAGGTAGCCAGGGTTCGTCTGACAAATGGTAAAGAAGTTAACGCTTATATCCCAGGTGAAGGTCACAACCTTCAGGAGCACTCAATTGTGCTCATTCGTGGAGGTAGGGTAAAGGATCTCCCCGGTGTGAGATATCACATCGTGAGAGGAGCTTTGGATACTGCCGGTGTTAACGGAAGACTTCAGTCGCGTTCCAAGTATGGTGCTAAGAGACCGAAAAAGAAATAATTTACTACAATGAGAAAGGCAAAACCTAAGAAGAGATATATCCTTCCTGACCCTAAGTTTGGGGATACCCTTGTAACCAAATTCGTAAACGACTTGATGGTTGACGGGAAGAAGAGCGTAGCTTATTCGATCTTCTACGATGCCATCGGGGTAGTTCAGAAGAAGACGAACGAAGATGGTCTTGAAGTTTGGAAGAAAGCCCTTAACAATATCATGCCATCTGTTGAAGTGAAGAGCCGCAGGGTTGGTGGCGCTACTTTTCAGGTTCCGCTTGAAGTTCGGCCAGACAGGAAAATCTCTTTGGGCATTAAATGGCTCATCAAATACGCCAGAACTCGTGGTGAAAAAACAATGACTGATAAGTTGGCAGGCGAGATTGTTGCTGCCTCTAAAGGTGAAGGAGCGGCTGTGAAGAAGAAAGACGATACTCACCGTATGGCTGAAGCTAACAAAGCATTTTCACACTTTAGATTTTAATTAGAATACCGGAAATGGCAAGAGATCTTAGATTAACCCGTAATATTGGTATCGCCGCTCACATCGACGCAGGTAAAACTACAACTACGGAGCGTATTCTGTTTTATACTGGTGTAACCCACAAAATAGGAGAGGTGCACGATGGCGCCGCCACTATGGACTGGATGGAACAGGAGCAGGAAAGGGGTATTACCATTACTTCAGCAGCTACTACAGTTTTCTGGAACTACAAAAACGAGAAATATCACATAAATATAATAGATACCCCGGGCCACGTTGATTTTACCGTTGAGGTAAACCGTTCTCTCAGGGTATTGGACGGCCTGGTTTTTTTGTTTAGCGCGGTTGACGGTGTTGAACCGCAGTCGGAAACAAACTGGCGTCTGGCCGATAACTATAAGGTTGCCCGTATTGGTTTTGTAAACAAAATGGACCGTGCCGGTGCCGATTTTCTTGCCGTATGTAAGCAGGTAAAAGAAAGACTGGGAACAAAGTCGGTTCCTCTGCAGCTCCCAATTGGCTCAGAAGATAAGTTCAAAGGTGTAGTTGACCTTGTGGAGAACATTGCGATGGTTTGGAATGAGGAGGACATGGGTATGACCTATAGCCAAATTCCTATTCCCGACGACATGGTTGAGGAGGTGAACGAATACCGGCAGAATCTTCTTGAGGCTGTAGCAGAGTATGATGAGACGCTGCTCGAAAAGTACTTCGAAGACCCCGAGTCTATTACAAGAGACGAGGTAATTGCTGCCTTGAGAAAGGCCACCATCGATTTAGCATTTGTTCCTATGTTGTGTGGTTCGGCCTTCAAAAACAAGGGCGTGCAAACCATGCTTAACTACGTAATGGAGTTGCTTCCTTCACCGCTCGACAGAGACAACATCAAAGGTATCAATCCCGATACAGACGCAGAAGTTGTAAGGAAACCCTCTCCAACCGAGCCGTTCGCAGCATTGGCGTTCAAAATTGCCACCGATCCGTTCGTAGGCAGGTTGTGCTTTATCCGGTCGTACTCTGGTATGCTTGAATCAGGATCCTACGTGTTTAACACAAGATCGGGTAACAAAGAAAGAATTTCCCGCATTTTCCAGATGCATGCCAACAAGCAGAACCAGATAGAAAGGTTGCATGCTGGAGATATTGGTGCGGTGGTAGGCTTTAAAGATATTAAAACCGGCGACACACTTTGTGATGAAAAGCACAAGATAGTGCTTGAGTCAATGGTGTTTCCCGAGCCGGTTATCGGTTACGCTATCGAGCCCAAAACTCAGGCTGACGTCGATAAGCTGGGAATGGCTATTGCTAAACTGGTGGAAGAGGATCCCACGCTTCAGGTAAATACCGATGAAGAAACCGGGCAAACTATCCTCCGTGGTATGGGCGAGCTTCACCTGGAGATTATCATCGATCGTTTGAAGCGCGAATTTAAAGTTGAGATTAATCAGGGTGCGCCTCAGGTGGCTTACAAAGAAGCACTTCGCTCGACAGTTGAACACAAAGAAGTTTACAAGAAGCAAACTGGTGGTCGTGGTAAATTTGCCGACATCGTGTTTGAACTCGGACCGAAAGACGAAGATCATCAGCAGCAGGGCCTTCAGTTTGTGAACGCTGTGGTTGGTGGTGTTATTCCGAGAGAATTCATCCCGGCTGTTCAGAAAGGTTTCACAGAGTCGATGAAGAACGGACCTTTGGCTGGCTATCCGATAGACACTATGAAGGTGAGGTTGTTCCATGGTTCATACCATGACGTTGACTCAGATTCACTTTCATTTGAAATGGCAGCCCGTCTTGGTTTTAAAGAGGCAGCAAAGAAGGCGAAACCAGTGCTTCTGGAGCCAATCATGGCAGTAGAGGTAGTTACTCCTGACGAATACACTGGTCCTATTACTGGTGATTTGAACAGAAGAAGAGGTATAATGAAAGGTATGGATACAAAGGGAACTTCACAGGTGGTGAAGGCCGATGTGCCCCTGTCAGAATTATTCGGATATGTTACTGACCTGAGAACAATGAGTTCAGGTAGGGCAACAGCCTCACTTACTTTTTCACATTACGATCAGGTGCCTCAGAACATTGCTGAAAACGTAATAGCAAAATCTAAAGGAGTAGCTGTTAAATAAGTTACGATTATGACACAGAAGATAAGAATAAAGCTTAAGTCTTACGATCACAACCTGGTCGACAAGTCGTCCGAGAAGATAGTAAGAGCGGTGAAAACCACAGGCGCCATTGTGAGCGGTCCTATTCCTTTGCCGACTGAAAAGGAGATTTTCACCGTACTTCGTTCTCCGCACGTAAACAAGAAGTCAAGGGAGCAGTTTCAGCTTTGTACCTACAAGCGCCTGGTAGATATTTACTCTAACAGCACAAAGACTGTAGACGCCCTGATGAAGCTTGAACTCCCCAGTGGAGTGGATGTGGAGATCAAGGTCTGACAAGACTTTTCACCAAGTCAGAAAGAACCTATAATGACTTCAGTTATAGGTTCTTTTTTTGTGTTCCCGGATTAAAAAATTAGCGGGAACTTTTTTGATGGATTGCTTAAATTACTATCTTTGCAATCCTTTTTGGGGGGAAACGCCCAAAGTGGTTTTAAATAACTTATAACCAAGACGATGTCAGGTATTATTGGAAAAAAAATTGGAATGACTAGCATCTACGGTGCCGATGGACGTAACGTCGCATGCACGGTGATAGAGGCTGGTCCCTGCGTTGTTACCCAAGTTAAAAATGTCGCAACTGACGGATATATGGCTGTTCAGTTGGCATATGATGAGCGTAAGGAAAAGAACACTCCCAAAGCTTTGAAAGGGCATTTTGCCAAGGCGAAAACAACACCGAAGAAGAAAGTGGTTGAGTTTCGGGATTTCCGTGAGGAATTCGAGGGTCAGGTAAAGATCGGGGATACAATTCTTGTAGGCGAGGTATTCAAAGAGGCTGAGTTTGTTGATGCCATTGGAACCTCTAAAGGTAAAGGCTTTCAGGGTGTTGTAAAACGCCATGGATTCGGCGGTGTGGGAGAAGCAACCCACGGCCAGCACAACAGACTCCGTGCACCAGGTTCTATTGGTGCGTGTTCGTTCCCGTCACGTGTATTCAAAGGCATTCGCATGGCAGGCCGTACAGGCGGCAGCAGAGTTAAAGTCGTTAACCTGCAGATTCTAAAGGTAATGCCTGAGCAAAATCTGATCGTAGTAAGCGGCTCCGTTCCTGGTGCTAAGAACTCATACGTAATTCTGGAGAAGTAACATGGAACTAGTTATAAAGAAATACACCGGTGAAGAAACCGGCAGAAAAGTTAGTCTGAACGACGCAATATTTGCTATCGAGCCTAACGATCACGCAATCTACCTTGATGTAAAGCAGTATTTGGCTAATCAAAGGCAGGGAACGCACAAATCCAAAGAGCGTAATGAGGTGTCTGGATCAACCAGAAAAATTAAGCGCCAAAAGGGAACCGGCGGTGCCCGTGCAGGTAGCATCAAGTCGCCTGTGTTCGTGGGTGGTGGCCGTATTTTCGGTCCAAGACCACGCACCTACGGCTTTAAGCTCAACAAGAAGGTGAAAGCCCTTGCACGTAAATCAGCCCTTACTTATAAGGCGAAGGATAATTCCATTTCGGTTGTGGAAGATTTCTCTTTCGAGGCACCAAAGACAAAGGACTTCGTAAAAATGCTTCAGAGCCTGGCGCTTTCAGACAAGAAGACGCTGTTTATTCTCGGCAGTTTGGACAAGAACCTGGTTTTATCCGGGCGTAACATCGAGAACACAAAAGTGTCGTTGGCGTCTGACGTAAATACCTACGATTTGCTGCACGCAGATCACCTGGTATTTGTAGAAAGCTCTATTCAAACAGTTGAAAATACCCTTAACTAACGACCATGAGTGTACTTGTAAAACCCCTGGTTACTGAAAAGGTGTCGTCTATGAACGAGAAAGGCAAATATGGCTTTGTCGTGAAGAAGACTGCCAATAAGGTAGAGATAAAGAAAGAGATAGAGAAAATGTATGGTGTTAAAGTTGAAAGTGTTAACACCATGATCTATCAGGGAAAAAGAAAAACCAGATATACTAAATCACGCGTGGTTGAAGGCAGAACAGATGCTTACAAGAAAGCAGTGGTGACGGTAGCAGAAGGTGAGGTAATTGACTTTTACGCGGGAATATAAAGGAACAGAAAAATGGCATTAAAAAAACTAAGACCGATTACTCCTGGTCAGCGTTTCAGAATGGCGCCTGATTATTCTGTGATCACCACCAACGAACCAGAAAAATCACTGGTTTCCAGTATCAAAAGATCTGGTGGTCGCAACTCAGAAGGCCGCATGACCATGCGCTACATTGGTGGGGGCCACAAGAAGAAGTTCCGTATTATCGACTTCAAGCGGGACAAATTTGATATCCCCGCAACGGTAAAGACTATAGAATACGATCCGAACAGAACGGCATTTATCGCGCTTCTGGTTTATGCTGACGGCGAGAAGAGGTATATCCTTGCTCCTGAAGGCATACAGGTCGGGCAGACGCTTTTGGCTGGACAGGAGATTGCTCCTGAAGTAGGCAACGCATTGCCGCTGGCGAAGATTCCTTTGGGTACGATTGTGCATAACATAGAACTAAAGCCAGGCAAAGGTGCCGCAATGGCACGTAGCGCCGGCGCATATGGGCAGCTGTTGGCCAGGGAAGGAAAATATGCGACAATCAAATTGCCTTCAGGCGAAATGAGAAATGTACTGGCTGTTTGTATGGCTACAATAGGTACAGCGTCCAACGCAGACCACATGAATGTAACACTTGGAAAGGCCGGAAGAAACAGATGGCTGGGTAAGCGTCCACGTGTGAGAGGTGTGGCTATGAACCCTGTCGATCACCCTATGGGTGGTGGCGAAGGTAGGGCCTCAGGTGGGCACCCTCGTTCTAGAAAAGGACTACTTGCAAAAGGCAAGAAGACGCGTCACCCGAATAAGTATTCTGATAAGTTGATTATTAGTAAAAAGAAATAAGAATGGCTAGATCTCTAAAGAAAGGCCCTTACATCGATTTCAGGCTGGAAAACAAGATCACCAACATGAATGATTCGGGCAAGAAGTCTGTAATCAAAACATGGTCTAGAAGGTCAATGATTTCTCCGGATTTTGTGGGACATACTTTTGCAGTTCATAACGGAAACAAATTTATACCTGTCTATGTGACAGAAAACATGGTAGGCCACAAATTAGGAGAATTTGCACCTACCAGAAACTTCAGAGGTCACATTGCCAAGAAAGATAAAGGTAAGAAATAAGATGGAAGCAGTAGCAAAGTTGAAAAACGTCCCTACCTCTCCACGCAAAATGAGATTGGTTGCCGATCTGATCAGAGGCGTGCGGGTGAATAAGGCTTTGATTATCCTTAAACACGAATCGAAGCACCCTTCTTCGCGGCTGGAGAAGCTTCTACTTTCAGCCATTGCCAACTGGCAGCTGAAAAATGGAGACGCAAAACTGGAGGAAGCCGATTTGTTTGTTAAAAACATCTCAGTGGACTCAGGTCGCATGCTTAAGAGACTTAGGCCAGCTCCGCAGGGTAGAGCTCACAGGATTCGCAAGCGGTCAAACCATGTTACTTTGGTTGTGGACAGCCTGAAGCCTGTAGCAACATCAGAATCAAACGCTACCGAAAACACAGAAAAGTAAAAACGAATGGGACAGAAGGTAAACCCAGTAGGTTTAAGACTCGGGATCATCAAAGGTTGGGATTCCAACTGGTACGGAGGTAAAACTTTCGCTGATAAGCTGGTTGAGGATACCAAGATCAGAAAATATGTATCAGCAAGGATTCCAAAAGGCGGAATAGCCAAGATAGTTATCGAACGCACAATCAAGCGTATCACGCTGACTATTCATACAGCACGTCCCGGTGTTGTTATCGGTAAAGGCGGTTCCGAAGTTGATAAGATCAAGGAGGAGCTAAAGAAGATTACCGGCAAAGATATTCAGATAAACATTTTTGAAATTAAGCGTCCGGAGCTAGACTCTGTACTGGTGGGTGAGTCTATTGCTCAGCAGTTGCAGGCTCGTATTTCTTACAGAAGAGCAATGAAGCAATCTATTGCATCTGCTATGAGAGTAGGCGCTCAGGGCATCAAAATTAAGGTGTCTGGTCGTTTGGGTGGGGCGGAAATGGCTCGTACCGAAATGTACAAGGAGGGCAGAATTCCTCTGCATACCTTAAGAGCTGATATCGACTACGCAATCTCCGAAGCACAAACTGTGTACGGTAAGATCGGCATTAAAGTTTGGATATTTAAAGGTGAGGTATTTGGCAAGAGAGATCTTTCGCCGAATATCGGGATCACCAATGAGGCTGCATCAGGAAATGCCGGCGCTGGCAATGCCAACAGACGCGATGGTGGTGGCCGGAGAAGAGGCGGTGCCGGTGATGGCGCCCCTAAACGTAAAAGAAAGTAAGAACTAGTTAATTAGCTGACAAATGCTACAGCCTAAAAGGACTAAATACAGGAAGCAACAAAAGGGTAGGGTAAAGGGAATTGCCCAAAGAGGCCACACATTGGCTTTTGGTTCATTTGGACTAAAGGCTTTGGAACCGGGTTTCATCACCTCCCGCCAGATTGAGGCCTCCAGGATTGCCGTTACAAGGGCAATGAAGAGAGAGGGTCAGGTATGGATCCGTATTTTCCCAGACAAGCCAATTACTAAAAAGCCTGCCGAAGTGCGGATGGGTAAGGGTAAAGGTGCACCAGAATATTGGGTTGCAGTTGTTAAGCCTGGCGCTATCATGTTTGAGGCAACCGGTGTTTCGCTGGAGACGGCGAAGGAGTCGCTCCGTTTGGCTGCACAGAAGCTTCCTATTAAAACTAAATTCGTTATCAGAAGAGATTACGCTGCACAACAATGAAAAATTCAGAGCTAAAATCGCTTTCTGTAGAGGAGTTGAAGGCAAGACTTACCGCCGAGCAGGAAAGTCTCAAGAAATTGAAATTTGCCCACGCTATTACTCCTATTGAAAACCCAATGAAGATACGTCACAACAGAAAGCTTGTGGCAAGGATCATCACGGAAATCAAACAAAGAGAGCTTTCAAAATAATTGGAGTATGGTGACCAGAAATCTACGTAAAGAAAGAGTTGGCAAGGTTGTAAGCGATAAGATGCACAAATCTATCGTAGTCGCTGTTTCCAGGAAAGTGAAACACCCAATCTATGGCAAGTTCATAGGTAAAACAACCAAGTTTGTTGCTCATGATGAAAAGAATGAGTGTGCAGCAGGCGATACCGTACGCATAATGGAGACGAGGCCTCTGAGTAAGAGGAAGCGTTGGAGATTGGTAGAAATTATCGAAAGGGCTAAATAAGATGATACAACAGGAATCAAGACTATCTGTTGCGGATAACAGCGGCGCTAAAGAAGTGCTGTGCATCAGAGTATTGGGTGGTACCCGTAAGCGCTATGCCAGCGTGGGCGACAAGATTGTGGTGAGTGTGAAATCATCGATCTCTTCAAGCAGCCTTAAAAAAGGAACTGTTTCAAAGGCGGTAATTGTACGCACCAAAAAAGAAGTTAGAAGAAAAGATGGCTCTTATATTCGGTTTGAAGACAACGCCGCTGTGTTGTTGAATAACAACGATGAGCCAAGAGGAACTCGTATTTTCGGACCTGTGGCCAGGGAACTTCGTGAAAAGCAATTCATGAAAATTGTTTCGTTGGCTCCTGAAGTTCTATAACATATGAAAACGAATACAAAGCCAAATAAGCTGCACATCCGTAAAGGTGATACTGTAAAAGTGATTACCGGCAACGACCGTGGCAAAACTGCCAAGGTACTTGAGGTATTACCTGCAAAAAGTAAGGCTTTTGTGGAAGGGTGCAACATTGTAACCAAGCATGTTAAGCCTTCCGCGCAGAATCCTAATGGGGGTATAGAAAAGAAGGAAGCGCCTATTCATGTCAGCAACCTGATGGTAGTGGACCCTGCCACCGGCAACCCTACCAGGATTGGTAGAAAGGAAGACAAGGATGGTAAGCTTCAGAGATATTCAAAGAAAACCGGGGAGGTAATTTCCAATGGCTAATCCTAGATTAAAGCAAATTTACAACGACGAGATCGTGCCTGCCTTAATGCAGAAGTTTAATTACAAGTCTGTAATGCAGGTGCCTAAGCTGGTGAAAATTAGCATCAATAAAGGTATTGGTGCTGCTGTAGCCGATAAGAAGCTTGTTGATGTGGGAGTTGAAGAACTTACCACTATTACAGGACAGAAGGCAGTACCTACCAAGGCGAAAACTTCGATCTCTAACTTCAAACTGCGTGAGGGTATGCCAATCGGTGCCCGTGTTACTTTGCGCGGCGAAAAAATGTATGAATTTCTTGACCGTTTGATGTCGGTTGCGTTACCTCGTGTGCGTGACTTCAGGGGTGTGAGAGACAGTGGCTTCGATGGCCGTGGCAACTACACCTTAGGTGTAAAAGAGCAGATTATATTTCCTGAGATCAGTATTGACAAGGTGAGCAAGATTTCCGGTATGGACATCACCTTTGTAACTACTGCCAGGAACGACGAAGAAAGTTATGAATTGCTGAAGGCATTCGGTATGCCGTTCGCATCAAAAAATAAATAGACATGGCGAAAGAATCAGTAAAAGCGAGGGAGCGAAAAAGAGAAAGAACGGTGGCCAGATATGCCGCCAAAAGGAAGGCATTGAAAGAGGCCGGTGATTATCTGGCACTTGACAAGCTTCCGCGTAATGCGTCTCCGGTACGTCTTCACAATCGTTGCAAGCTTACAGGTCGCCCACGCGGCTATATGAGGAAATTCGGTATTTCCCGCGTTACTTTCCGTGAGATGGCATCCGACGGCAAAATACCTGGTCTTACAAAATCAAGCTGGTAATTTTAATTACCCGGCTGAATATTGTTAAGAAAGAAAATAATTTATACCTTTGCAGCCCTGTTAAAAAGGGCTTAATTATTTTACTGTATGGTTACAGATCCTATAGCAGATTATCTGACCCGGCTCAGAAATGCGATAAAAGCGAATCATAGAATTGTTGAGATCCCCGCTTCCAACATCAAGAAGGAGATCACCAAGGTTCTTTTTGATAAAGGGTACATCCAAAACTACAAATTTGTAGAGGAGGGCCCCCAGGGCACGATTAAAATTGCTCTGAAATACAATCCTGCTACCAAGAAGAATGCGATACTTTCCCTTGAAAGGATTAGCACTCCTGGTTTGCGGAAATATGCACACGTGGAAAAGATCCCCCGTGTACTTAACGGCCTGGGTGTTGCCATTATTTCAACCTCTCGTGGTGTAATGACAGACAAGGAGGCAAGGCTGCAGAATGTTGGTGGAGAAGTACTATGTTACGTTTATTAAGTAATTGATAGCATGTCACGAATAGGTAAAAAACCGATTCCGTTCCCTAAGGATGTAACGATAACAGTAAACAAAAACGCTGTTACTGTAAAGGGCCCTAAGGGACAGTTGGAGCAAACGATCGACCCGGATATTTCTGTAAAAGTAGAAGACGGAACTTTAACAGTAGAGAGACCCACAGAGCAGAAACGCCACAAGGCTATGCATGGGTTGTACAGGGCGCTGATTGCCAACATGGTAGAGGGCGTAAGCAAAGGGTTTAAAAAGGAATTGGAAATAGTAGGTGTTGGTTACAAAGCTTCTCATCAGGGTAACCTGCTCGAGCTTAACCTCGGCTATTCACACAATATATTTTTGGCTTTGCCCGAGGAAGTTAAACTCACTACAGAGACTCCCAAAGGTAAAAACCCTACTATTACACTAGAAAGTATTGATAAACAGCTTATCGGCCAAATGGCTGCTAAGATCCGTTCGCTTAGAAAAGTTGAGCCTTACAAAGGTAAAGGTGTTCGCTTTGTTGGTGAGCAGGTACGTAGAAAAGCTGGTAAAACTGCTGCTAAAAAATAATTAACAATGGCCGCCAGTAGACAAGATAGAAGATTAAGAATTAAACGAGGTATCAGATCAAAGATCAACGGTACTTCAGAAAGACCCAGGCTTTCAGTATTCAAGAGCAACAAGGGTATCTATGCCCAGCTTATCGATGATGTAGCAGGGCACACATTGGCCTTTTCATCTTCTGAAGATGTAGGACAAAAAGGTAAAGTGAATTTGGATGTATCAAAGCTGGTTGGAAAGAAACTAGCCGAAAAGGCAACCCAAACCGGTTTATCTACTTGTGTATTCGATAGAGGTGGTTATCCTTATCATGGAAGAGTAAAAGCTTTGGCTGAAGGCGCCAGAGAAGGGGGTCTTAAATTCTAAATTGATTATGTCACAAGCAAATATAAGGTCTGTTAAGGCGTCCGAAATAGATTTAAAAGAGCGAGTAGTAGCCATAAACAGGGTAGCGAAAGTTGTTAAAGGTGGCCGTCGTTTCAGCTTCTCGGCAATTGTTGTTGTAGGAGATGGTAATGGTGTGGTAGGTTACGGATTGGGCAAAGCCAACGAAGTAACCGACGCAATCACCAAAGGCATAGACGATGCAAAGAAGAACCTGGTAAAAGTTCCTATCTTAAAAGGTACTTTACCTCATGAGTCTAACGGCAAATTCAGTGGAGGCCGTGTGCTTATTAAGCCCGCTGCTCCCGGTACCGGAGTTATTGCCGGGGGTGCCATGCGCGCCGTGTTGGAGAGTGCCGGTGTACACGACTGTCTGGCAAAATCCAAAGGGTCTTCCAACCCTCATAACGTGGTAAAAGCAACTTTTGATGCACTAACCAAAATGCGCGATGCGGTGACTGTATCGCAGCAAAGGGGTGTTGAACTTGATAAAGTTTTCAAAGGATAATTGTGATGGCAAAGGTTCAGATTACACAGGTAAGAAGCACGATAGGCCGCCCACAGGTACAGAAGGATACTGTGAAGGCGCTTGGCCTTGGAAAGATCAACCGGTCTGTTGAGAAGGAACTGACCCCTCAGATTGCCGGAATGATCAGTAAGTTAACACATTTGGTTGAAGTTAAAGAGCTTTAATATAATGAATTTAAGCACATTAAAACCTGCAAACGGCTCGGTTAAGACCAGAAAGCGGATTGGACGTGGCTCAGGCTCAGGCATGGGTGGTACATCTACCCGGGGTCATAAAGGTGCCCAGTCAAGATCTGGCTACAGCCAAAAAAGGGGCTTCGAAGGTGGTCAGATGCCATTGCAGCGCCGCGTACCCAAGTTTGGATTTAATAATCCGAACAAGGTTGTTGCCAAGCCTATTAACCTTGATGTTCTTCAAACCCTTGTAGACACACATAAAGTATCGGAAGTTACACCGGCTGTTCTTGCCGAACACGGCCTTGCTGGAAAGCATGATACGATTAAAGTGCTGGGAAGAGGGGAATTGAAGGCAAAAGTTGAGGTTTCTGCGCATTCATTTTCTAAGTCTGCACAGGAGTCGATTGAAAAGGCTGGAGGAAAAGTAACAGTACTTTAAGCATGAAGCGATTTATTAGCACCATAAGGAATATATTCAGTATTGAGGATCTTAGGATCCGCATTCTGAATACAGTTGGGTTTCTGCTAATTTTCCGGTTGGGATCTTTTATAGTGCTACCCGGAATTGACCCTTCTAAACTAACGGGTCAGGCAGAGGGTATCTTTGGACTACTTGATACCTTTTTGGGAGGTGCTTTCAGTAATGCGTCCATTTTTGGCCTTGGCATTATGCCATACATTTCTGCCTCTATTGTATTGCAGCTGTTAACAGTTGCCGTACCGTATTTTCAGAGATTACAGAGAGAAGGAGATAGTGGCAGGAAAAAAATTAACCAGTATACCAGGGTATTGACAATTTTCATTACCATGGCACAGGGCATCGGATATTTGACCGCAACGATCCCTGCCGAGGCAATTGTAATGGCTAACAGAACCTTTTTCACTGCCTCATCGATTATCATCCTGACCTCCGGCACTATCTTTTGTATGTGGCTGGGAGAAAAGATAACGGACAAGGGCATTGGCAACGGTATTTCAATGCTGATCATGATCGGTATCGTGTCGAGGTTCCCGGCGGCAATTGTTGCTGAGTCACTTTCGAGGGGCATGAACCAGGCATTGATATTTGTGCTTGAACTTGTGGCATTGTTCTTTGTGGTAATGGCGGTGGTAATGCTTACACAAGCCGTTCGCCGGATACCGGTGCAATATGCCAAGCAGGTAGTGGGAAATAAGGTATACGGCGGTCAGCGTCAGTATATTCCGTTGAAGGTAAACGGCGCTGGTGTAATGCCTATCATATTTGCGCAGTCTTTGATGTTCTTACCTGCCTTGATTGCCAGTATTTGGGCAGACAGCAGTGATATGGCCCAGTACATTGGCACAACGTTTTCCGATTTTATGTCGTGGCAGTACAACCTGTTATTTGCTACGTTAATTATAGTATTTACGTTTTTCTACACGGCAATTACGATCAATCCGAATCAGATTGCTGACGACATGAAGAGAAACGGGGGTTTTATTCCCGGAATTAAGCCTGGTAAGGCAACTTCGGAGTTTATTGATGGCGTTTTGACCAGGATCACGTTGCCGGGTTCGTTGTTTCTTGCTTTAGTGGCTATTATGCCTGCGTTTGCAAGCATGGCTGGAGTAACGCGCGAATTTTCGCAGTTCTATGGAGGCACGTCACTGCTTATTATGGTAGGTGTTATACTTGACACCCTGCAGCAGATTGAAAGCTATCTCCTGATGCGCCATTACGAAGGCATGATGAAGTCCGGAAGATTGAAAGGTCGGTCACAAAACGTTGCAGTAGCGTAAGGTAAAATGGCCAAGCAATCATCCATTGAACAGGACGGAACCATTGTAGAAGCTTTGTCGAATGCTATGTTCAGAGTGGAGCTTGAGAATGGTCATCAGGTAATCGCTCATATATCGGGAAAGATGAGGATGAATTACATCAAGATATTGCCCGGTGATAAGGTGAAGATGGAGATGTCGCCTTATGATTTATCAAAAGGAAGAATTGTATACAGATATAAATAAGTAGTCATGAAAGTAAAGGCGTCTGTGAAAAAGCGCAGCAGCGACTGCAAAGTGATCCGCCGTAAAGGAAAGGTATACGTGATTAATAAGAAGAATCCCAGGTTTAAACAAAGACAAGGTTAATTATGGCTCGTATAGCTGGTGTTGATATACCCGATAATAAAAGAGGTGAAATAGGCCTTACCTACATCTTCGGAATTGGCCGCAGAACAGCCCAGAAGCTGCTTACTGATGCAGGTATTGATTGGGACAAGAAGGTTTCGGAGTGGACAGAAGACGAGGCCAACGCCATACGTACGCTCATCACAGAGAACGTAAAGGTGGAGGGTGTGCTGAAGTCGGAAATCCAATTGAGCATTAAGCGACTGCTTGATATCGGATGTTACAGGGGACTTCGTCACAGAAAGGGATTGCCTGTTAGAGGTCAGCGTACCAAGAACAACTCCCGGACTAGAAAAGGTAAGAGGAAAACTGTGGCCAACAAAAAGAAGGCTACTAAATAATAACTTTTAGCAATGGCTCAAAAGAGAAAAGACAAAGCAAAAAAGCGTGTTGTGGCTGTTGAAGCAGTGGGACAAGCCCATATTATGGCTTCCTTCAACAATATTATTGTATCGCTGACCAACAATGCCGGCCAGGTAATTTCCTGGTCGTCTGCAGGCAAAATGGGCTTCAGGGGTTCAAAGAAAAACACGCCGTATGCAGCGCAGGTAGCCGCTCAGGATTGCGCAGCCAAGGCCTACGAGCAGGGACTTCGTAAAGTAGAGGTTTTTGTAAAAGGACCAGGAGCCGGTAGAGAATCTGCTATTCGCACACTTCAGAATGCAGGTATCGAGATTACTGTTATCAAAGACGTAACTCCTCTGCCGCACAATGGTTGTCGTCCACCAAAAAGACGTAGGGTATAATTATTAGACTGTAGTAAAGAAATGGCAAGATATACAGGTCCAAAAATTAAGATTTCACGTAAGTTCGGAGAGCCGGTTTTAGGTGCCGGTAAAGCGCTTCAGAAGAAGAACTATCCTCCCGGGCAGCACGGACGTGGCCGTCGTCGGAAGCAGTCTGAATACGCAATTCAGCTTGCTGAAAAACAGAAGGCAAAATACTTGTACGGAGTATTGGAGCGGCAGTTTGCAAAGACTTTTGATACCGCTTCGCGTAAAGAAGGTATTACAGGTGAAAACCTTTTGAAGCTCCTTGAGAGCAGACTAGACAACACCATTTACAGGCTGGGAGTTGCGCCTACCAGAAGGGCCGCACGCCAGTTGGTGCAGCATAAGCATATCATTGTAAATGGCGAAGTCGTAAATATCCCAAGTTACACACTTACAGCCGGCGATATTGTTGGCGTTCGTGAGAAGTCCAAGTCACTTTCTGCAATTACAGAAAGTTTGGCATCCCACTCCTCCAAAAAATTTGGGTGGCTTGAATGGGACAGGACAGAAATGACAGGTAAGTTTATTCAGGCTCCAACCAGGGACGAAATTCCTGAGAATGTTAAGGAGCAGCTTATCGTCGAACTTTATTCTAAATAATTTATCATTTAAACACTTTCTATTGCTATGTCAATATTAGCATTTCAAATGCCCGAGAAAGTGGTTATGGAGAAGGCCGATGATTTTCATGGGCTTTTCACCTTTAAGCCACTTGAGAAAGGATATGGGGTTACTATTGGTAACGCTTTGAGAAGAATTCTTCTTTCCTCTCTGGAGGGCTATGCTATTTCAGCGATAAAGATACCAGGTGTTCTTCACGAATTCTCTACGATAGAGGGTGTAATGGAGGATGTAACCGAGATTATTTTGAACCTCAAGATGGTGAGATTCAGAAAGGTTACTGACGTGGTTGACAATAAAATCACTGTTTCCATTTCAAAGCAAACCAAGTTTACTGCTGGCGATATTGGTAAGTTCACATCTTCCTTTGAAATACTCAATCCCGAATTGGTAATCTGTAACCTTGACGACAGTGCACAATTCGAGATAGAGCTGACGATCGAAAAGGGAAGGGGCTACGTTTCTGCTGAGGAAAATAAGCCTTCGGGCGACCAGGTGTTCGGATATATACCCATCGACTCGATCTTCACTCCAATTAAGAATGTGAAGTACAGCGTAGAAAACACTAGGGTAGAACAAAAGACCGACTACGAGCAGCTGATTTTGGATATCGAAACCGACGGATCCATCCATCCTGAAGCAGCCTTAAAAGGTGCGGCCAATATACTTATTCAGCACTTTATGCTGTTCTCTGACCAGAGCATGGTGCTTGAAACTGCCGATGCTAAAGAACCAGATGCAGTAGATGAGGAAATGTTGCACATGCGCAAGCTGCTGAAGACTCCGCTTAATGACCTGGATCTTTCAGTACGTGCATACAACTGCTTAAAGGCTGCTGACGTAAAGAGCCTGGGCGATCTTGTAAGGCTTGAGATTTCCGACATGATGAAGTTCAGAAATTTCGGTAAAAAGTCGTTGGCTGAGTTGGAACAACTTGTTCAGGAGAAGGGACTTACTTTTGGGATGGACCTTGGCAAGTACAAACTTGAAGAGGATTAATTAGTTATGAGACACGGTAAGAAATTTAACCACCTAGGCAGAACCGCAAGCCACAGAAAAGCGATGCTTTCGAACATGGCTTCGTCGCTTATTCTTCATAAGCGCATTACTACCACGGTTGCCAAAGCAAAGGAGCTTCGCAAGTATGTAGAGCCTCTTATTACGAAGTCGAAAGAAGACACCACTCACTCAAGAAGGGTAGCGTTCTCGTACCTGCAGAACAAGGACTCTGTAAAGGAGCTTTATGGTGAGGTAGCAGAGAAAGTGGCGGCTCGTCCGGGCGGATATACCAGAATAATTCGTTTGGGTAACCGATTGGGTGACAATGCGGAGATTTGCATGATGGAACTGGTAGACTTTAACGAGTTGCTGTTGGGCGAATCGGCTGCTAAGCCTAAGGCGAAGAGAACACGCCGTAGCAAGGCTTCTGCCAAGGCTGAGGACAGCGATGTAGCAACAGAGGAGAAGACACCGAAGGCCAAAGCTGCCAAAGCGACCGAAGCCAAGACCGAGGAGGCTGCTGAAGCCAAAACGGAGGATGCCCCGGAAGCGGGTAATACCAATGAGGCAGAATCGTCTGACGAAGAGAAGAAAGCTGAATAAGCTTATAAATAATCAGTTGAAGAAAGGGTTGGCAGGTGTCAACCCTTTTTTATTTGCCTACAATGCTGGATAAAAAAATCTTTCTATTTTTGTGCCTGCATTTACGTGTCCCGATTGTTCAGTGAACAGCTGCATTGACCCACAACTTTATCGGAAACTTATACGGCTATCTTCAGGTTATAAGCCAGGCATTAAGTTGAATTACATAATAGACCAATTTCAAAGCAACGAATGAAATACACTTCTGTAAATTCTGAAGCGGTTCTACTTCTTGAGGACGGTACCTTCTACAAAGGCTATGCTATCGGCAAAAAAGGAACAAAAGGAGGGGAGATTTGCTTCAACACCGGGATGACCGGTTACCAGGAAATTTACACGGACCCTTCGTATTACGGGCAAATTGTGGTGAACACAACGAGCCATATCGGCAACTACGGCGTAAACCACGGGGAGCAGGAGTCGTCGTCGCCAAAGATTAGCGGTGTGGTGGTAAACGAGTTTTCTAAGCTGCACAGCCGATTAACTGCTGATGAGGGTCTCAATGAATACCTCGAAAAGAACAATACTGTGGGAATAATGGGTGTTGACAGCAGAAGCCTCGTGCGCCATATCAGGAGCAAGGGAGCCATGAACGCCATTATTTCGTCAGAAATTTTGGACAAAGAACAGTTGATGGCGAAGCTCCGGGAGGTTCCTTCGATGGAAAAGCTTGAACTCTCCTCGGAAGTTACCACCAAAGAAGTTTATACGATTGGTGATGAAAAAGCCGCTTTGAGAGTGGCGGTATTGGACCTTGGGATTAAGAACTCTATTTTAAAGAATCTGACCTCCCGTGGAGTGTTCTGTAAAGTTTTCCCAGCCAAAACGTCGTTTAAGGAAATGGAAGCATGGAAGCCAAACGGATATTTTATCTCCAATGGGCCGGGTGATCCCTCCGTGATGGACTATGCAATTGACACGGTGAAGGAGATACTGGCAGCGGATAAGCCGTTGTTCGGAATATGTTTAGGGCACCAGATACTGGCGCTGGCTTGCGGGATTGGCACCTACAAGATGCATCACGGGCATCGGGGGTTAAACCATCCGGTGAAAAACCTCTTGAGTGGCAAAAGCGAAGTAACTTCACAGAACCACGGGTTTGCTGTAGATATGCAGCAACTTAAAGATTCAAGCGTGGCGGAGCTTACCCACGTGCATTTAAACGACAATTCGGTAGCAGGGCTGAGGGTAAAGGGCAAAAAGGCATTTTCGGTACAGTATCACCCGGAGTCGTGCCCCGGGCCGCATGATTCGCAATATTTATTTGATCAGTTTATTGAACACCTAAACTAATATACACTAATGAGTTTAATTGAAGGAATTCACGCCAGACAGATCCTTGATTCGAGAGGGAACCCCACTATTGAAGTTGATGTATATACCGACAATGGGTATATGGGGAGGGCGGCCGTTCCATCCGGCGCATCTACAGGCACACATGAGGCAGTGGAGCTTCGTGACGGAGATAAGACGAAATACCTCGGCAAGGGCGTTCTGAAGGCGGTGGAAAACGTGAACGAGAAAATTGCTGCCGAGCTAATTGGCCTTGACGTTTTCGACCAGAAGCTAATCGACAAGATTATGATTGAGCTGGACGGTACACCAAACAAGAGTAACCTTGGAGCGAATGCGATTTTGGGCGTATCGCTGGCAGTGGCTAAGGCAGCTGCTGAAGAGTCTGGTCAATCGCTTTACAGGTACATTGGCGGGGCAAATGCCAGCACGCTTCCTGTACCCATGATGAACATCATCAACGGGGGCTCGCATTCAGATGCTCCCATCGCTTTTCAGGAATTTATGATTCGTCCTGTGGGAGCGCCAACCTTTAGCGACGCATTGAGAATGGGCGCCGAGGTATTTCATAACCTGAAAAAGATATTGCATGATAAAGGGTTGAGTACGGCTGTTGGAGATGAGGGCGGCTTTGCTCCCAACTTTTCGGGTGGCACTGAAGAAGCCCTGGCGGATATTCTGAAGGCTATTGAGAAAGCCGGCTACAAAGCGGGAAAAGACATTACTATTGCGTTTGACTGTGCTTCGTCGGAGTTTTATGAGGACGGTAAATACAACTACAAGAAGTTTGAAGGCGAATCAGGAAAAGTTCGTACCACAGCCGAGCAGGTGGAGTACTTGGCTGAGTTGGTGTCGAAGTATCCTGTGGATAGCATCGAAGACGGTTGTGCTGAAAACGATTGGGACGGGTGGAAGCTGCTGACAGAGAAGATTGGAAGCAAGTGCCAAATAGTTGGAGACGATCTGCTGGTAACCAACGTTAAGTTTTTGGAGAAAGCTATTAAGGAAAAGGCTGGAAACTCCATATTGATTAAAGTAAACCAGATTGGTACGTTGAGCGAAACACTGGCAGCTATTGAAATGGCTCACAAGGCGGGCTGGACGGCCGTGGTGTCTCACCGCTCTGGCGAAACTGAGGACGCGACAATAGCCGACATTGCGGTAGCTACCAACAGCGGCCAGATAAAAACCGGCTCTTTGTCTCGGTCAGACAGGATGGCTAAATACAATCAACTGCTAAGAATTGAAGAGGAACTGGGCGAAATTGCCCATTTTCCTGCCAAGAAATAGGAAAACAGTGAATCCCGGCTTTTAAGCCGGGATTTTTTTATTTTTGCCAAATAAACTACATTGACGCTATGATTAACAGGTTTTTCAAGGATTTACCCCCGTACACCCGGAATTTTTACTTCCTCTTTAGCGTGTTTTTTGTGGTTTGGATGCTTTTCCTGGATTCGAACGACATTTTCACGCAGCTAAGACTGAAGAGAAAATTGAACGACCTTGAGGCAAGCAAAGAATATTACCTCGAGAAAATTGATGAGGTAAAGCAGGATAGAGAAGAACTGCTGAGCGACTCCGAGCTACTGGAAAAATTTGCAAGGGAGCGATACAAGATGAAGAAACCAACCGAAGATCTTTACATTATTGTAGCCGAAGAGTAGCTGTGTTGGCGCTGTCATCCGGTCGAAAAGATGCGTTATCGCTTCGTTCAAATGCAATATGCTTCAAATGAAATTTCGTCTATTAGTAATAGCATTCATTTTAATATCCCTTACCGTTTCCGCTCAGAGGGAAATAGGTGAGCAGAGTTCATTTTTTGATCGGGTTTACCTCGGCGGCAATTTTGGAGCTCAATTTGGCACCACCACATTCGTGGATGTTTCTCCTTTAGTGGGATACATGATCACCGACAAATTATCTGCAGGTGTTGGTGTTACCTATCAATTTCTCAAATACAAGCCGGCTCCGGGAGTGAGTTTTTCCACAAGCATTTACGGATGGCGCACCTTTGTAAGGCGAAACATCGGACGACAGTTTTTTGCTCACGGCGAATTTGAAAATATTAACCTTGAGTTGTATGCGCCTTCAGCACCGGAAGGTTACAGACGGGAATGGGTCCCCGGCCTTTTTATCGGCGGTGGGCTATTCCAGCCGATAGGAAAAAAGGCAGGTTTTATGATAAGTGCTTTGTACAATGTGCTGTACGATGACGTACGGTCTCCTTACAACAGCCCCCTGGTGTTGAGAGTTGGATTCACCCTTTAAGTGCAACACCAAATTTCTGCCCCAACTCCTGCAAGTCCTTTTCAACGGGTGCGAGTAATGGAATTCCCTTCTCCAAGCGTTCAGCTTCCATTTCGCGCTCCGGGTCACCCGGAATCAGTACTTTTTCCTGCCCCGGCACGGTGTCTGCATTCCGGAAGGTAGTTATCCAGTTGTCCATGTGTTGCTTAAACTCTTCGGCGGGGCGGAAGGCATCTATTCGCATGGCGCCAAAGAAGTGCCCAATACCTTCGCCTACGGGGTCGGCCGGAGGGGCCAGAAAGCTTACAAATGGAGGTACCCATGGCCCGTAATTAGCGCCGGAGAGCACGGCAGAAAAGATGTCAACCACTGAGCCGAGGCAATAGCCCTTGTGTGAGCCATGTTCTTTGTCGCCTCCGAGCGGGAGCAGTGCTCCACCGTTTTTTACGCCGTTGGCGTCGGTGGTGGGCTTTCCTTCCTTGTCTTGTATCCAACCCAGCGGTGCCTCGAGATTTTTTCGCTGTAAAATCTCGAGCTTTCCATTAGCTGCGGTGGTGGTGGCCATGTCTGCTACAAAAGGCGGCTGCTTGCTTGCAGGTATAGCCACTGCAATGGGGTTGGTGCCCAAAAGACGTCTCGCGCTAAAGGTGGGGGCTACCAGCGGGCTTGCGTTGGTCATTGCAATGCCGATCATATCTTTCTCCAAAGCCATCATGCTATGATAGCCGGCGATCCCGAAGTGGTTTGAGCCTTTGACCGACACCCATCCGGTGCCGACTTGTTCGGCTTTCTTTATCGCAACTTCCATTGCCTTTGGGGCGACAATCAGCCCTAAGCCCCCGTCTCCGTCTACCACGGCCGTCGATGGCGTTTCGTGTACTACTTTAATGTGGGGCGTGGCATTTACCCGCTTTGCTTCCCACAGCCTTACGTAGCCGGATAGCCGGGCTACGCCGTGAGAGTCGACTCCCCGCAAATCGGCGCTTACAAGTACTTTTGAGGCCAGTTTGGCATTCTCAGGTGTGTGACCTATCGCTAAAAAGATCTTTTCAGAAAAAGTGAGTAATTGACGGTAGCTAAACATGCGCTGTTATTGTTTCGGCGGGTAAAAATAGGGAAGGCGTAGATGCAGCCCAAAAATGATTTACAAAAAAGAGATTCGCATTTTACTTGCAGGCAACGACTGGCCAACAGCGCCGGCTAAACTCTTTTTTTATAAAGTGAGTGAATGGTTTTTAACAAAACCCCTTCTTTCAGAGCATAAGATGAGACCCTGATGTTTTTAGTACCAACCTTATTAATAACAAAATTGATCAGAACACTCGCCACCACAATCATGTCTACCCGCATTTCTATCATGCCTGGCACGAGCATTCGTTCTGCCCGGTTGAGGGTAATCATTTTTTCGTAAATGCCCTCAAACGCCTTCAGTGTAAAGGGAAGCTCTGTATCGAGTGGGTTTTTTTCTATTTTATTTGCCAGCATATAAATGTCGGCCAGGGTATCGAAGGTACCCGACGAGCCTACCAGGGTTGTGGGTTTGAGCCTGTCGCACGCTTCAATTAAAGATTCAAGCTGCGTACTCAGGTAATCTTCAAGCCTCAATATTTCTGCGTCTATTATAGGGTCGTGCTTGTGAAACTGATCGATAAGGCGCTGCCCGCCGATTTCAAAGCTCTTTTTCCATAGAATCTCTGAGCTGTTTCCTATTATGAACTCGATGCTGCCACCACCAATGTCCATTATCAATGCCAGTTCATCGGTAAGCGGGATCGCTTTTTTTACGCCATAGTAAATAGTTTCAGCTTCCTCATCCCCGGAAATAATTCTCACCTCAATCCCAAGTTCTTTATAAATTTTGTTTGTCAGTTCCAGCCCGTTTTTTGCATTGCGTATAGCGCTGGTAGCAGTTGCAAAGGCCTTTTCGATGCCTTCCGCTGTTATAACTTCCTTAAATCGGGCGAGGGCTTTCAGCGCTCTTTGTGTGGCTTCGTCTGTAATATATCCCTGGCTTATCCCTCCTTCGCCAATCCTCACCGATAACTTTTCTTTGAAAAGGATGGTAAAATCATGGTCCCGCACCTCGGCAATCAAAAGGTGAAAGGTGTTGGTGCCCATGTCAATAATCGCCACTTTCATAAATCAAATCCCCCGCTTTAGCTGAAAAATTGGCGCAAGATAGTGTTTTCTTTTGTTACGGTTTAGTACATGCTAAAATTAACCTGATGTTCACATTGCCTGGCATTAAGTTCATTTTTAGGTTATTCCACAATATCTTTGGGGCCAGTTAACCCCCTTTTCATGGAACAAACCAAAAGATACTTTCAGTTACCCGGAACTCACGAAAAAATAGAAAAACTGCACGAGCTGAATAAAAAGGCATTGGAAGGCGGTGGAAGCAAACGTGTGGCAAAACAGCACGAAAAGGGGAAATTGACAGCCCGCGAAAGGGTAGAACTATTGCTCGATCCGGGATCGTTTGAGGAAATTGGAAAACTGGTTGTTCACCGGGCAACAGACTTTGGGCTCGATAAAGAGAAGTATCTTGGCGATGGCGTAATCACTGGTTATGGCACGGTCAACGGCCGCCTGGTCTATGTTTTTAGCCAGGACTTCACCGTATTTGGGGGCTCGCTTTCTGAAACCCACGCTGAAAAAATAGTAAAGGTAATGGACCTTGCAATGAAGAACGGAGCTCCCGTTATCGGTCTCAACGATTCCGGAGGTGCCAGGATACAGGAAGGCGTGGTTTCGCTGGGGGGATATGCCGACATCTTTTACAGAAATACGAGGGCTTCGGGTGTAGTACCCCAAATATCGGCCATTATGGGCCCTTGTGCCGGGGGTGCGGTTTACTCACCTGCTATTACCGACTTTGTGCTTATGGTGGAGAATACCTCCTACATGTTTGTAACCGGGCCCAACGTTGTAAAAACCGTGACGCAGGAGGATGTAACTTCGGAGGAGTTGGGAGGGGCCAGTACACATTCGGCTAAAAGCGGCGTAACGCATTTTTCATGTGCCAACGAGCTGGAGTGCATCAATAACATAAAGCAGTTGCTGTCGTATATGCCGCAAAATTGTGAAGACGAGACGCCGCTCACAACATATACCCCCCAGGATGAAAAACGTCCGTTGCTCGACGACATCCTGCCCGACAACCCCAACCAGCCCTACGATATGCGGGAAGTGGTGAAGGAAGTTGTGGATGAAGACTCCTTCATGGAAGTGCATAAGAATTTTGCCGAAAATATTATAGTGGGTTTCGCAAGGGTAGCAGGCCGGAGTATTGGAATCGTGGGGAATCAGCCGGCGTCGCTTGCAGGTGTGCTCGACATCAACTCATCAATTAAAGCTGCCCGTTTTGTGAGGTTTTGCGACAGCTTCAATATCCCGCTACTGGTGTTTGTAGATGTGCCCGGGTTTTTGCCAGGCACCGACCAGGAGTGGCACGGAATTATAACCCACGGAGCCAAGCTGCTTTACGCATTTTCGGAGGCCACAGTGCCGCGGGTAACAGTAATTACCCGCAAGGCTTACGGTGGTGCTTACGACGTGATGAACTCGAAGCACATTGGCGCCGACATGAATTTTGCGTGGCCGACAGCTGAAATTGCGGTGATGGGAGCAAAAGGGGCTGCGGAAATTATATTCAGAAGCGAAATAGCTTCGGCCGGTGATCCGCAAGCCAAGCTGGACGAAAAGGTGGCTGAATACACGAAAAAATTTGCCAATCCGTACGAAGCTGCGGCCAGGGGATTTATTGATGAGGTAATAATGCCGCACAATACCCGCGTAAAGGTGATGAAGGCGTTCGACATGCTGAAAAACAAAGTCGACACCATGCCGCGGAAAAAGCATGGAAATATCCCGTTGTGAGTTTTAAGTTCTTAGTTCTTAGTTTTCGGCTTTGGTAGTTGAAATTCCATTCATCCGGTTGACGGAATTTAAAAGAGGTTCCCGGCGGCACTGAGCTGCGAACTTTCGAAAGTATTTACGGTTAACATAATTAGAATCAAACTTTCTCATGGATAATAAAAGCAAAGAATTTCTTTTCAAATACCTTAATAATGCATCGCCCACCGGCTTTGAGCAGTCGGGACAGCAGATTTGGCTCGACTACGTGAAGCCATACATCGACACCTATATTTC
>CBFGTI010000040.1:0-36406 GCA_965651695.1 uncultured Imperialibacter sp.
GGCATTTAGCAGGTATTTCAAAGCCCGGGCCAATAAAACTTTTTCGGCTTTTGTGACCGAGGTGAAGATTGGGCACGCCTGCCACTTGCTACTTGAAAGCGATCTTTCCGTTGCTGCTATTTGCTTCGAATGCGGCTACAAAACTCTTTCAAATTTTAACCGGCAGTTTCGTGAAATCACCGGCCTAACACCTGTGGCCTACCGGAAGGAACATGAAAAAGTGATTTGAAGTTTATTCCAATTGATGCTTCGCAATATGTATACGCAATAAAACATTCTGGGGGCTTCTATGAAGCTGTTCTGGAACTCCCGCGGCATGCGGAGGCTAATAGAAGATGCGATGAAAGTCAGTTGCCAATAATGACAAATGTCTTGAAAGCGGGCCATCATTTTCTTGTCTGCAGGCGATGGTGGTCACAAACGAGTAGTATAAGTTTTTCGATCTTTATAATCTAAACATGAAGAGTTGGTGCAAGCAATGGATATATGTAGGTGTTTTGGATTGAGTGGGCACCAATGACTTATATCATGTGTCCCGATGATGATCATCAGCTACATCCCAATAGCTGAGTGATAGATTTGCTTGCGGTAGCAAAATTCTTCCACCTTCCGTACTCTCATTTTGGTGGATTTCTGAAAGTGTCTCATCCCATCATGATATAACCGGCATGGGTTTCTTTAGACGGTAATGAGCGATTGGTGTAAAATCCGCGCTTGGGCTATTTCGTTGTGTATAATAAATGAAACGCCAATTATTAATTGTTTATTTAACCCGATACCATGTTGATTTAAATCTTTGCTTCCGACGATCAATATCATGACTATCCCTTTAGATCGCAGCTAGATTTGAAAAAAAAGGCGCTGATGAATAAAGCCTGAAATGCAGCGTCCTTATAGCGAAATCGTCACTGGAAAAATTGCATTAAAAAAAACGAGCTTTGGCTTGTACTTTTTTTAAGGGCAAATGAATACTTAAGTATATGAGCAGCACTATATTGTTGATTGAAGATAACTCTGACATGACAGAGAATATCTGTGCAATTTTGGGACTGGCCAACTACGAAGTGCTAACTGCACCAAACGGCAAAGTCGGTGTTGAAATGGCGCTGAAAAAGCTGCCAGATATGATAATATGTGATATTATGATGCCAGAGCTTGACGGCTATGGTGTGTTGCAGATTTTAAACGGCAACCCTGCCACCAAGCGAATTCCGTTCGTATTTCTCACAGCAAAATCCGATAAGAACGAAATTCGATCGGGCATGAATCTCGGTGCTGACGATTATATTACGAAACCCTTTGACGGTTTTGACCTGCTCAAGGTGATCGAAATCCGCCTCAAAAAATGCGAGTTGGCCCGATCTGAATTCAAAAGCGGCGGCGATATGGATGTTTCTTTTGAGAAACAAGGAACGATAAGAGACTTTCAAAAATTTCTGGAAAATAGGGGGTCGAGGATTTACAGACGTAAAGAGTTTATTTTTATGGAGGGGCAGAGTGCTAGCGACCTCTTCTATATCCGGAAAGGAAAAGTAAAGACGTACAAACTGAATTATGAAGGCAAGGAACTGATAACAGATATTCACGGTGGGGGCACCTTTCTAGGATACGTGCCGTTGCTGGAAAGCAAGCCGCATCACGAAAACGCGGAAGTGCTGGAGGACTCTGAAATAGTGTTTGTACCAAAGCAGGACTTCATCAATCTGGTTTATTCAAATAAAGATGTAGCGCGTAAATTTATCGAATACCTGTCGCGCAATTTGTCCGAAGCCGAAAACCGGCTGCTCAACCTTGCCTATCAGTCGGTTAGGCAAAGGGTGGCGGGGGTGCTGATAAGATTGGCAGAAACCGGCGGTAGTTCCGAGTCAACAAGCTATGTCTCTACAAGCAGGAGGGACCTGTCGACGTTTATCGGAACAGCTACTGAATCCCTGAATAGGACACTTGCCGACTTCAAAGAGGAAGGGATAATTGAAATCGGGGACGACGGGATAAAAATACTTAACAAGCGGAAGCTGGAAGGGCTATTTCGTTAATGGAAAAGAGCCCTTTCAGTGCATGGTTGCTACAGCAAACTTATCCGGTACTTCGTTGCTTCTTTGTACGTCTCGCCAGGCTTTAAAAGCGTGGTTGGGAAATCCGGGTTGTTGGGCGAGTCAGGGAAATGCTGCGTTTCAAGGCAGAAGCCGGTGTTCCGGTTGTACGGTATGCCTTCATCGCTTTTCACACTTCCGTTGAGGAAGTTGCCTGTGTAAAACTGTACTCCCGGCTGTGTGGTAAACACCTCCAGCTTTCTTCCGGAAGTTGAATCGCTAACTGTGACTACCGGTCTCAGCTTTCCGGCTTCTCCATTCAGTACAAAATTGTGGTCGTACCCGTAGGGGTCGCCTCCTGTGTCGGCAATGCGGGCGCCAATTTTTTCACCATTGCGGAAGTCGAACGGCGTGCCTTCAACTGCCGCGAGTTCGCCGGTAGGTATGAGGCCGGTGTCTACGGGAGTGTATCTGTCGGCAT
The DNA here is from genome assembly GCA_965651695.1 of uncultured Imperialibacter sp. GTDB lineage: Bacteria > Bacteroidota > Bacteroidia > Cytophagales > Cyclobacteriaceae > Imperialibacter. The sequence continues at coordinate 2,515 of CBFGTI010000040.1, forward strand.
CGATTTTAACCACGTGATCGAGTATCGTGTTGGCCGGGGTGCCGGTTAGGTTGAAATAGCTGTGGTTTGTAAGGTTAACGTGCGTGGCTTTGTCTGTGGTTGCTGTGTATTCAATGAGTAAACCATTGTCGGCTGTGAGTGTGTACTTTGCAGTTACGCTAAGGTTGCCGGGGTAGCCTTCCTCCCCGTCTTTGCTCAGGTAGGTAAGCTCCACGGCGGGCTCGTCGCCATCAATAGCTTTAGCATCCCAAACCTTTTTGTCGAAACCCTGGATACCCCCGTGAAGGTGGTTTTCGCCATTGTTTTTTGCCAGGGTGTAGGTTTCGCCGTCGATGCTGAATTGCCCCTTGGCTATGCGGTTGGCATAGCGGCCGGCAATAGCGCCAAAAAACGGATGGCCTGCTTTATATTTTTCAAGCGAATTAAATCCCAGGACAACAGATGAGGTGTCGCCATTTTTATCGGGCACTGTCCACGACGTAACGATGCCTCCGAAATTGGTTATTTTTACCTGGGTGCCGTGGCTGTTAGAGAGTGTGAACAACATCACTTGTTTTCCGTCAAATTCGCCCCAGGTTTCAGTTTGTACATTGGTGGTAGCGGTGGTGTTCGTTTCTTTTGTTGGCATATTGCAAGAGTAAAGGCCAATGGCCAGCGTGCTTAGTAAGAGGAAGATTTTGAGAGGCTTCATAATGGTTGGATAAAGAAGAGGCACCGGAAACCCGGCGCCTCTTGTTGGGGTGATTAGATATACCTGTTAATCAGATTTTCGATATACTCCTGGCGGCCGCTTTTTACCTCGGGTTCGCCGTTTTCGGCAGCAAAGTTTCTAAGGTCTTCAAGCGACAGTTTGCCTGCTTCAAAGTCTTTCCCTTTGCCACTATCGAACGAAGCGTAGCGGTCTTTCACAATTTTCTTGTACTCAGATTTTTGCAGCACATTGTCGGCAACTATCAGTGCCCGTGCAAAAAGGTCCATACCACCGATGTGTGCATAGAAAAGGTCCGCCATATCGGTGGAGTTTCTGCGGCGTTTTGCATCGAAATTGATGCCGCCTCCTCCGAAACCGCCTGCCTGCAGAATCACCATCATAGCTTCCGTGAGCTCGTTGATGTCGTTGGGAAACTGGTCGGTGTCCCAGCCGTTTTGGTAGTCGCCACGGTTGGCATCTATGGAGCCCAGCATGCCTGCATCGGCAGCCACCTGCAGTTCGTGCGTGAAAGTATGGCCGGCCAGTGTGGCGTGGTTCACCTCAATGTTCAGCTTAAAGTCTTTGAGCAGGTCGAACTGCCGAAGGAAGCTGATAACCGTGGCCGAATCGTAGTCGTACTGATGCTTGGTAGGCTCGCATGGCTTGGGCTCGATAAAGAATGTGCCTTTAAACCCTTGCTTGCGGGCGTAGTCTTTGGCTTTGTGAAGAAACATGGCCAGGTGTTCCTGTTCTCGTTTCATGTCTGTATTCAGCAGGCTCATATAGCCTTCGCGTCCTCCCCAGAACACGTAATTTTCTCCACCCAGAAAGATAGTAGCATCCAGTGCGGCTTTTACTTGTGCTCCCGCATGGGCTAACACGTGGAAATCGGGGTTTGTGGAAGCGCCGTTCATGTAGCGGCGGTGAGAGAACAGATTGGCAGTGCCCCAAAGCAACTTTACACCGCTTGCATCCTGTTTTTGCTGTGCGTATTCGGCCAGCGCCTGCAGTCTTTGTTCGTTTTCTGCTACATTATTGCCGTAGTCCACCACGTCTACATCGTGGAAGCAGTAGTACGGCAGGTTCATTTTAGTGATGAATTCGAACGCAGCATCCATTTTGTCTTTTGCCCTCGCCACAGGGTCCGATTTTTCGTTCCATGGGTAGAGGTGGGTAGGTTCGCCGAACGGGTCAGCGCCGTTTCCGCAGAACGAGTGCCAGTAAGCGCAGGCGAACCTCATGTGGTCTTTCATGGTTTTGCCGGCTACAACTTTGTCTTCGTCGTACCAGCGAAAAGCCAATGGGTTGTCGGTTTCTCTGCCCTCGTATTTTATCTCGTTAATTCCTTTAAAATACTCTTTGTCTCCAAGTGTTAGTGCCATGTTTGTGGTAGCTTAAGTTTAATGTTTCTGGTAAATAAAGTTTTGTAGAAAGATGGTGAGGCAGGTGCCAACACCGAAATCGCGGCTTAAGTTAGTAGATTTATTATTTTGATGACTACAATTTTAAAGATAAGCGGAAGTGAATACATCCTGCATCCCGAATTTCCTACACTCAAACGGCCGCACTTTTTCCTCAACTGAGTTCTTTATTTGGAAAAATCTTCAAGCCCACCCCCAACCTTTCGGGGTCGTTTTCCGTCTTGTCATCACCTCACTACCCGTACGCTACCTTTTTTTTGAATGGCTCGTCCGTTCTATCGCACGCAATTTTTGTATACTCTATAAATTTATGAAGGTCAAATTTCTCATTTTGTTTGGCTTAACAGCTCTTTTGGGGCTATTGAGCAGTTGTTCCAGTGAAGATGATGCTCTCCCGGTGAACCCCGTGGATGAGCAAAAAGCGCATGTCGCTATTTCATTTACGGTACCTTCTACGGAAGGTCACTTATCTACTCCTCATCATGCAGTCGTTACATTAATCAACGAAGGCGAAGAGGTAGTTTTTACTGACAAGGTGCTGCTGGTGTCGGCCTCGGACGATGGGTTCGCTTCGGAGGAGCTCGAGCTTGACAGGGGCAGTTATTCACTTGTTAAACTCATTGTTTACAGCGAAGACGACCGTGTATTGCTGGCAACTCCACACAACGGTTCGGTGCGTGCCGATGGTGTTGCAAACACTTTGCCTCTTGCGGTAAACGCCGCCGCTGCGTCGGCTGTGGTACCGGCCAGCGTACTTCCCGTTACCCAGGGAGCCGATGCAAGCGACTTTGGCTACGCTGAAGGAGCTTTTGGTGTCGACGGAAGCAACGAGTTTGTTCCACTGCGGTTTAAGGCTCAACTAACCATCGGTTCGGTTTTGTACGACAATCTTAACGCAGTCATCAGTGTATCGTGCTGGGACGACGAAGGGAATTCGTGGCAGGCTGAAAGAACCATGGACGGATTAACCGTAATAACAGTGCCCACGTCTTACGATCACTATAAGGTGGAGTGGCAGCAGTGGGGTAGCACTTTTGAGTTGGCTTTGGCCAGGGAAGATTTGTTTAAAGACGAGGACATTTTGCTGAGCGGCTCAAGGACGGCGAAGCTACTAATGTCGGAAACAGAGTATGTGCTAAGGCCTGAAGGTTACGAATTTGAGAGAAAGACCGAATACAGCTATCTTTCTGATGGGAAGCTCGACGTGGTGAGGCACTATCATAAAAAGGCAGATTCGGAGGAAACATATCTGCAAATGGAAGTTGTCTATGAATACGAGGGTGAGCAGTTGCGGAAGATTACCAGGATAGTTGAAGGCAATGTGCTCGATGAGCAGCTGTATCATTACCTTGAAGACGGCCGGTTAAAAGCTATAGACCTTACCGGCATCAACGGCTCGCAAATTGCCGAATGGTTATATGATGATGCCTCAGGCGAATTTAAAGGAGTGCATTATAGCTTCGACAACGGCAACTATTTCGTTTACAATTACATTTTCGACAACGGTAATGTGGTGAAGGAGGCATACGCCGGCGGTAGTATTTCCGGTGGTAGCACTACTGACCTGAGCTACGACAAGTTTATCAATCCGTATCGTCAGTTTAATATTACAGATTACTTTCTGCGCTATTCCAGCAGGAACAACGTCAATGGCAAACTGTCTAATTTCAGCGGCTCTTTTCCGGTTTTTGTTCCCAAAGAGTATTCTCACTCCTACAGCGAGGATGGCTATCCGGCGGAGCGCGAAATTGTATACCAGGGCTATAATAATAGCGCTGTTTCCTACAGAGCAAAAACGGTATTCAGTTACGAATAAACCTTTAAAAACCCCCGGGACGGTCCTCCCCGGGGTTTTTCTCTTTTTATTCTAAATGCGCCAGGAGCAGCTCCTTCCATTTAGCATAATGTGGTTCGTATTCAATTGCTGAATCAGGTTCTACCTTCCGCAGTTTTTTCATGTTTTTAAAGGCATCGGCCTGCGATGAGTAAACGCCGGCGCCGAGTCCCGCTCCTATAGCAGCTCCCACGCTGCCATCGCCGGCATAAAGCTCAACCGGCACCCCTGTAATATTGACAAACGCCTCCGTAAACACATCGCTAAGAAACATATTGGCGTGGCTGGCCCTTATTACCGACGGGTTCATCCCGTTTTCGCGCATAATGTCCAGCCCATACCTGAACGAGTAGGCGATGCCTTCCTGCGCGGCCCTGAAAACTTCATTTTGCGAGTGTACATTCAGGTCGATGCTGTGCATATGAGCCCCCACCAGCTTGTTTTCAAACATTCTTTCCACTCCATTGCCAAAGGGAAGCACATATAGGCCCTTGCTGCCTGGTTTGGCTTTTGCAGCCGCCTCGTTCATTTGCTGATAGCTGAGATGCGCACCAGCCACTGTTTTTATCCAGCGGTTCATGATGCCCGTGCCGTTGATGCAAAGCAGTACGCCTAATCGCTTATTATCGGGGGCGTAGTTTACGTGCGCAAAGGTGTTTACCCGCGAAAGCGGATCGTAGCTGATTTGGTCGGTTACACCATAAATTACGCCTGAGGTGCCGGCAGTTGCAGCTACCTCTCCGGGCTCGAATACGTTTAGCGACAACGCCCCATTGGGTTGGTCGCCGGCCTTGTAGGTAACAGGTATGCCTGCCTTTAGCCCCAGGGCATCGGCAACTTTGCTGCTTACCTGACCGTGGTCAGAAAATACGGGGTTTATCTTCGGAATAAGCTCTTTGGAAAAACCGAAATGTTTAAAAACAGCATCAGAGAGGTCATCTTTTTGAAAATCCCAAAAAATGCCTTCGGAGAGCGCCGAGATGGACGTGGTAATTTCGCCGGTAAGCTTCATAGCGATAAAGTCGCCGGGCAGCATGGCTTTGTCTATTTGCTTGAAAAGGAAGGGCTCGTGCTCCTTTACCCAACCCAGCTTGGAGGCGGTGAAGTTGCCAGGGGAGTTGAGCAGGGTAGACAAGGCCACACTTTTGCCGATTGCCTTAAATGCTTTTTCGCCCACGCCAACAGCCCGGCTGTCGCACCAGATAATGGAGTCGCGCAGTGCCTTTTGGTCTTTGTCTACAATTACAAGCCCATGCATCTGGTAGGCAATACCAATGGCTGCTATATCTTTCGGATCGTACTTTTTCGTTGCGTTTAGCCTGAGTATTGCCTGCTGAGTAAACTCCCACCACATGTTGGGCGATTGCTCTGCCCAGCCCGGCTCCGGCGATAAAATGGCGGCTTCAGCCTCAGGGAAGTGCGTAGAGGCAATACTTTGTTGCGTTTGCGCATCCACCACCGATATTTTTACCGAGGAGGTGCCCACATCTATACCAAGTAAAAGCATATGTTTCAAGTTAGTGTCTGCGAAAATAACAAACCTTAGCTAAGAATTGCACAGGAAATTGAATGACCGAATGGATGTAGGTTTTAATGCCGGCATCGGCCATGGCACACAACGGGTTAATTGAGGCAGCCGCCGCTGTTTCCGCTATATTGCCCACCACTGCGATTAGGACCGCCTGCCAGCCTTTGCCGCGGTCTAATAAAAAGACAGAGGCAGCCACGATAGCCTGGTCACCACCGTTAGTCACTCCGCGTGCCGATGTATTAAAAGCTTTTGTACTTTAGCACTCAATTAGTTTCTCGGGGCAGATACCTGAGCTTTTTTTGATTCAATGAACTCACAATCTTACAGCGGGGGTACGGCTGGTCTTACCCGGCAAATGGGTATACTCGGACTTGCCGCAACCGGTATTTGTTCAATGGTAGGTGCCGGCATCAACGTGGTGCCTTTTATGATTCAGCGCAACGTGCCGGGGATTGGCCAGTATGTGCTGCCAGCCTATTTGTTTGCTGTGGTACCCGCCATTTTTGCGGCAATGGCCTACGCAATACTATCCTCGGCCATGCCGCGGGCAGGCGGAAGCTACGTGCATGTAAGCCGCTCCCTCAATCCCTACCTGGGCTTTGTTGCCAGTTTTTCGCAGTGGTTTGGGCTCTGCATAGCCATTGGCGTAGTATCCTATATACTTATTCCATTCCTGCGTGACATCGCATTTGCCCTGGAGTGGGAGCAATTAACGGCCATGTTTAGCAATAGCAATGTACGGCTGGTGCTTGCCCTCGGCTTTTTGTGGTTGTTTGTGTTTATCAACATCCAGGGGGTAAAGATTTACCAGCGTACGCTTATTCCTCTAATGTTTATGATGTTTGGTCTGGGTGCCATTGTAATAGTAGCGGGTTTCTTTTTTGAGCAGGAAGACTTTGTCACGGCTCTCCAACTTCGGGAGGGGCGCCAGATAGCAGAAGCTACCAATGCGCCTTTTAACTGGGGTATTTTTATCACGGCTTCCACCCTCCTTTTTTCAAGCTTTATTGGTTTCGACTCTATTGCTCAGGCTGGTGGCGAAGCCAAAAACCCGGCCCGCACATTGCCGATCGCTATTGGCATTGCCATTGTTTCAGTGGCTGCTTTTTACATCCTTTTCACCATGGCGGTGTATCATGCAGTGCCCTGGAATTTCATTGCTACCGAATCTCTGACCAAAGATGTGTCGGCGCCGGGAATGCTAAGTTACCTGCTGCCAGCCGGCTGGGCTGTGGCTATTGTGGCAGGTGCGGCCATTGCGCTTATCAACGACCTGCCAGCCATGATTCTGGCCGTAAGCCGGCTGATGTTTGCCTGGGCCGAGGATGATATCTTCCCCAGAAAAATCGCCAGCATCCATCCTGTGAAAAAGACGCCACAAACTGCCATTGTTATTAGTGGATTGATGGCCTCGGTGGGTATTTTGGGGTGCCACCTGGCAAGCGACCTGTTTTTGGGTATCGACATCCTGGTTACCTCTATGCTCATCAATTTTTTGCTGATGGCTGTTTCGGTGGCTACCATACGCAAGCGCAATCCACGCCTGGCTGCCGGCATTAAAGTGGTTACCTCGCCGGCTGCACAGGCATTTATAGCCATTGTAGGCGCCGTGTTTCTTGGCGTGTTCCTGGTCGTTCACATTTATAAAGACCTCAGTGCCGAAGTGAGTGCATGGTTTTTCCACTCCACGTTTATCTGGGTGCTTGTAATGGTCATCGCCTCGGCAATCTACCTGAGGGAGAAGAGCAGGCTGAAAAGGAAAGGAATTGATGTTAATGAGAAGTTTTCTCAACTTCCCGCAGAATAACTACAGCTATGAGCAACAGAGTTGAATATTGTGAATTAGCCTCCGACCTTAAAATATCCAGGGTCCTTACCGGGCTTTGGCAGGTGGCCGATATGGAGCGTGGAGGCAAGACGCTCGATCCCAAAAAAACTGCCCGCTTTATGAAAAGCTATGCCGATTTGGGTTTTAGCTCATTTGACATGGCCGATCACTATGGATCGGCCGAAATAATAGCAGGCGTTTACAAAAAGGAATTTTCTGATGGCCGACCGGTGCAGTTGCTTACGAAATGGGTGCCCAAACCAGGGTCAATAACAAAAAAAGACGTTCGTGAAGCCGTGGCCACTGCGCTGGTTCGGCTAAATGCAGATGCCATCGATTTGCTGCAGTTTCACGCATGGAGTTATGCCGACCCTTCGTGGCTCGATGCTCTTTACTGGCTGGAGGAGCTGAAGGCGGAAGGGCTTTTGCGCCACATCGGCCTGACAAATTTTGATGCTCCTCATCTAAATATTGTGCTGGAAAGCGGCATTAAGGTGGTTTCAAACCAGATCAGCTACTCATTGCTCGACCAGCGTGCCTGCGGCGAAATGGCAGAGGTATGTGAGAAACATGGCGTAAAAATACTCGCTTTTGGCACGGTGGCAGGCGGCTTTCTTTCGGAGCGTTGGCTTGGTAAAGCTGAACCTGCGCTTACCGACGAGCTCACCTGGTCGCAAATGAAATACAAGCGATTTATTGACGTGGCCGGGGGGTGGGCCAAGTTTCAGGACCTGCTGAAGACCGTAGCCAGAGTGGCCGAAAAATACCACGTGTCCATTCCCAATATTGTAACCCGCTACATGCTGGAGCAGCCGGCTGTAGGCGGCGTGATTATAGGGGCACGGCTTGGCGAAAGGGAGCATGCTATGGACAACCTGCGTTTGTTCGACTTCCGGCTGGACGAAACCAGCAAAAAGGAAATTAGAGATGCCGTAGCCCGGCTTGCGCCCATACCAGGCGGATGTGGCGACGAATACCGCAAGCCCCCCTATCTCACTGCTTCGGGCGACCTCAGCCACCATCTGCAGGAACTATCGGTGCCTTACCCCACCAGGCAGGGAGTGGATGGCCGCACGAAAGTGCTCAGTGGCACCGTGTGGGAGGACCTCGCGGGCTTTAGCCGGGCAGTGAAGAAAGGAAACCGCATCCATATTTCGGGCACCACTGCCACCCACGGCACAAAGGCCATTGGCGGCAACGACCCCGCCGCACAGGCGCATTTTGTAATTGATAAAATAGAGGGAGCACTACTGTCACTCGGAAGCTCCCTGGCCGATGTGGTGCGCACCCGAATATTTGTGCGCAACGTAAACGACTGGGAAGCCGTGGCGCGGGTTCACGGCGAAAGGTTCAAAGACATACAACCTGCCAATACCCTGGTGCAGGCCACCCTGGTGGGTCGGGAGTATTTGGTAGAAATAGAAGCTGAAGCTGAGGTGGAGTAGCATCAGCTTTCGCAATATCAAAACGGCCCATTATTGAGCATCTTGAGTGCCGTCGGCAAGGTTTTAAAACATCAAACTTAAAAACTCAATACGGCGATGGGCTCACTGACGTCCAACCGCCGTCGACCACCAGGCTCTGGCCCGTGATGTGGCGGGCTTTGTCGGAAACCAAAAAGAGCACGGCCTCGGCGATGTCGGCTACGGTAGCTGGTCTGCCCATGGGTGTAATGCGCGACCACGTGGCTTTGTAACTGACATCTTCCATGGTGCGCTCGGTTAGTGTGGCGCCAGGAGCTACGGTATTCACGTTAATGTTAAATTCTGAAAGCTCCTCCACAAGGTTCTTAGCCAGCATTTCGATGGCGGCTTTGGTCATGGCGTAGGCGCCAAGGTTTTTGTGCGCCTGGTGGCCCACTACAGAAGACATAAAGAGCATAGAGCCGCCTTCTTTTTGGGTCTTCATTTGCAACGCAGCTTTTTGAGCCAGAAAGAATGTGCCGCCCATGTTTACTTCCAGCACGCGGTAAAAGGACTCAGGGGTGTATTCGAAAAAGTCGGCGAACAGCGTAATGCCGGCGTTGGCCACCACTATATCGAGCTTGCCATGCTTTGCCACGGCGTCATCTATCATTTGCTGAATAAAGGACAGGCTGGAGGAGTCGCCGGTGCAGGCTGTGCAGTTTCCACCCTCGGCTGTAATTTTGCTTGCTGCATTGGCGGCAAGAGTGCCATCTACATCATTCAGGAAGACGTACGCACCCTCTTCGGCAAGCCGGCGGCATATCTCGAAGCCAATGCCCTGTCCGGCGCCTGTAACGATGGCTACTTTATTTCGAAAATTCTTCTCCATGTTGAAGACATTAAGCCGTTTCGAATGATCTCCTCTCAGAGAAAGTTCTCAAGGAAGATTACGTTATAATAATCGGCAATTAATGTGAATCCCTGTTTACTTCGCTGCCAGAACCGCCTTTGAGAAAGTCGAGGTCGGTGCCAAGGTGAGCTTGCTCCACATGTTCGATGTAAAGCTTTACGTAGCCCCGGTCGGCTTTAGGCAGTACTATCTGTAGCTTTTCACGCCGGCGGGCCAGTTCTTCGTCCGGAACGAGAAGTTCCAGTTTGCGGTTTTCCACGTCCAGCTCAATTATGTCGCCGTCTTGCACGAGTGCCAGGTTGCCGCCTGCTGCGGTTTCAGGCGAAACGTGCAGCACTACGGTGCCATAGCCCGTGCCACTCATACGCCCGTCGGATATTCGCACCATGTCGGTAATACCCTTGGCTAATACCTTCTTAGGCAAGCTCATATTGCCCACCTCAGGCATGCCCGGGTAACCTTTGGGGCCCACATTCTGCAGCACCATTACGCAGTTTTCGTCTACGTCGAGGTTGGGATCTTCTATCCGGGCTTTGTAATCCTCAATGCTATTAAATACCACCGCCCGGCCCTTGTGCTTCATCAGGTGAGCTGAAGCCGCTGAGGGTTTCATTACAGCGCCTTCCATGGCCAGGTTGCCCCGCAGCACTACAATGCCCGAAAGCTTGTTGAAGGGTGCGTCCATGGTTGTGATTACCTCCTTGTCCATGCTTTGGCGGCCCTGCACATTTTCTGCAACGGTTTTGCCGCTTACCGTAATAATATCTTTATGAAGTTTGGAGACGATGGCGTTCATTACTGCAGGCAAACCACCCGCATAGTACATGTCTTCCATAAAGTATTTGCCTGATGGCTGCAGGTTGGCAACGAGCGGAATATCCTTGGAAAGTGCGTCGAAGTCATCGATTTTGAGGTCGACTCCTATTCTGCCTGCGATAGCAAGCAAGTGGAGTACAAAATTGGTTGAGCCGCCAATGGCCGCATTCACTTTTATAGCATTTTCGAAGGCTTTTCGTGTAAGTATTTTAGATAGGGTCATCTCTTCTTTCACCATTTCCATTATACGCCTTCCGGAGAGTTGAGCGAGCACTTTGCGGTTAGAATCGGCACCTGGAATGGCCGCATTTCCGGGCAGGCTGATGCCGAGCGACTCTACCATGCAAGCCATGGTGGATGCTGTGCCCATTACAGCGCAGTGGCCCCGGCTTCGGCACATGCCTGCTTCGGCTTCGTCTAGCTCTTCCTGCGTCATAACCCCGGTGCGCACCTGCTCAAAGAAATTCCAGATGTCGCTGGTGGCTATGCTTTTACCTTTGTACTTGCCGGTGAGCATTGGGCCTCCAGAAACCACAATTGTGGGGATGTCGACACTACAGGCGCCCATTACCAGCGAGGGTGTGGTTTTATCGCATCCACAAAGCAACACTACGCCGTCCATCGGGTTGGCCCGGATCGACTCCTCCACATCCATACTGGCCAGGTTGCGATAAAGCATGGCCGTAGGCTTGATCAGCGTTTCGCCCAGCGACATAACCGGAAACTCCAGCGGAAAGCCCCCGGCTTCTATTACACCTCGCTTCACCGATTCGGCCAGTTCGCGGAAGTGCGCATTGCAGGGAGTAAGCTCCGACCAGGTGTTGCAAATGCCGATCACGGGTTTGTGAAATTCATCGGCGGGAATGCCCTGATTTTTCATCCAGGCCCGGTAGATAAACCCATCTTTTCCTGTTTTGCCAAACCAGTTTTTGCTGCGTAATTTCTTTGCCATTGAGTAGTAGGTGTTAACCTTTGAAAGTTAGTGAAAGAGGCAAATTAAACCTGATAAGAAAAGATTTTTTGTATGGCTGGTTCACAAACGAGCCTCCGACGAGGTCAGGCTGATTGTGGATGGCCGCCGAAGATACAGGCAGCAAGTACCAACGCCTCCCGTAATAGATAGAAGCCGGTGTAGTGGGCCCGCCAGCCGAATCAGGAATGCAGGTGACGGGAAGGGCTAGTCGGGCAGCTTAAATGCCACGTAGCTGTCGCCCTTTTCGGCGCCGAGTTTGGTGCCGCCGCAGGCCACAACCAGGTACTGCTTTCCATTAGCTTCGTAGGTGCTGGGTGTTGCGAAGGCTGCTGCGGGCAGCTCTGTTTGCCATACCAAATCGCCGGTTTTCATATTATAGGCCCGGAACTTCTTGTCTTTGGTGCCTGCAATAAACAACACGCCCCCGGCGGTAATTACCGGGCCTCCGTAGCTTTCGGCACCCGTTTGCGGTATGCCTCTGGCAGTTAGCTCAGGGTACTCGCCGAACGTTTTTTTCCAGAGGTATTCGCCAGTGTTCAGGTCGATGGCATTTAGCGTACCCCACGGCGGGCTAATGGCGGGGTAGCCATCCTGGTCGAGAAATTTCGTATAGCCGGAGATCTTGAATTCATTCTCCTCTGAGTCGTCGCTTACCACCTCCTTTTTATCTTCTTCGGGCATCACGATGTCGTCTCCGAAAAGATAAGCCACCAGAGCGTCTTTCTCTTTATCTGTTATGGCGGAAAATGCAGGCATCATACCTTTGCCAGAGGTGATTATTTTCAGCGCTTCCTCACGGCCCATTCTATCTGCAATATCTACAAGGGAGGGAAATCCGCTTACTGCGTTACCTTTGCGGTCTTCTTTATGGCATACCGAGCAGCTGGTGAGGTAAACTTTTTCTCCCGGATGCAACACCTGGTCCTGCTCGTCGTCGAAGTCGTTGTTGATAGAAATAAGCCAGGCCATTTCGTTGCTGTTTACATACATAATGCCGTTGGGGTCTACGGCTGCCCCGCCCCATTCGGCGCCACCGTCGAGGCCGGGGAACACAATGGTGCCCTGCCTCGACAGGGGTGTAAATGGCCCCTCGCTCCGGCTTTCTTCCAATGAGTGGCGAAGCTCGTCCTTGTTTTGGGCGTAAGGGTTCACATCATTCACCGTTAGCGTTTGCCTGGCATAAGGGGCAGGTTTTACCGGTATGGGTTGTGTAGGCCACGGCTCTTCTCCCGGGATGTCGGATGCGGGCATCGGCACTTCTTCTATCTCAAATAACGGTTCGCCTGTTTCCCGGTCGAATAAAAACACATAGCCTTGCTTGGTTACCTGCGCCACAGCATCGACCTTCTTTCCGTTGTGAGTTACGGTAACAAGGTTTGGTGGAGCGGGTGGATCCCGGTCGAGTATGTCGTGATGCACCAGCTGAAAATGCCAGATGCGCTTACCGGTTCGGGCGTCGAGGGCAAGAAGTGTGTTGGCAAAAAGGTTGCTGCCAATCCGCTCGCCTCCGTAAAAGTCGAATGCAGCAGAACCGGTGGGCACATACACGATGCCCCGCTCACGATCTACCGCCATGCCGGCCCAGTTGTTGGCGGCGCCTACCAGGCCACTTTCTGCAACACCCTCCGGCCAGGTATCGGCGCCCATGTCGCCGGGGTCGGGGATAGTTTTAAATACCCACGCCAGTTCGCCTGTGCGCACGTTAAATGCCTGCACATGCCCCGGGGCGGCATCGCTGCCTTCCGACAGCCTCAACGGCATAATGATGAGGTCTTCGAAAATGGTGCCTGGCGTGTTGGAGATCACAAATTTATCGGCTGCCGGTGGTCCCAGACCAGTTTTGAGGCTTACTTTACCTCCCTTGCCGAAAGATTCAACCGGTTTGCCGGTGCGGGCATCTACGGCACACAGCCACTCTTCCTTGGTATAAAGTATTCGCTCATCTTGCCCGTGTTTCCAATATACCACGCCCCTGCCAGTGCCGTACCAGGTGGTGGCAGCGGAATCCCGCACACGCCAAATTTCTTTGCCGGTTGCTGCATCAAGGGCAAAAGGTTGCACAGTGGCCGTGAGTGCGTAAACCACGCCATTTACAACGATAGGATTGCACTGCACCTGTCCGCTGTCTCCGGTGTGATACTCCCAGGCTTTTTCCAGTTGAGACACGTTGGTAAGGTTGATCTGGTCGAGCGAGGAATAGTGATTCCGATCGGGCCCGCCGAGATACTCTGGCCACTCTTTTTGGTTCTCGCCTTGTTTTCCCTGGTCGCAGGAGATGGTAATACCGGCAATTAACAGTATGTATAATATGATGTGGGGATGTCGCATAGTGAAAGCAAACGGATAATTTGCTTAAGATATTAAATCCTGATTTTCCAAACTATTGGTCTTCCTTCAATTTCGGGGACCGGGGGCGGTGCGGTAAGTCAGCCGAGGGGCTAACCGAGAGGTTGATGGCTTATTTTTCGCATATTTCCGGCTATACTATATCTATATGCCAAAGCTCGAATGTTGTCTTTAATGAATTGACCTACAGTACATTACATATTACCCCCTGAAAATAAATCTATATTCACTCATCACTTTTTTTCGCTCCGCAGGCTTGTCCTTAATTTCATAAACAATTCGTGATCATTTTTTTATGTGACCTAAAGCTGTTTCAGTGATGCGCTCATTGCCGCAGCCGATGCCGGGAGTTTTAGCCGGCGGACTTACCAGGAGTTAAACGATACTTATATGATTGTACCTACTACTAACAGAAAAATTGAATTTGAGGGGGAACACAAGAATGATTCTCTCCTGATAGGCAACTTTGGTAACGTAGAATTTGTAGCCAACGGCCAGTTTGATCTGTCGGGTATGATTTACTGTCCGAAAGGAGCCATTGAATTTGATGTAACCGGTACCGGGGAGGTTTCTTTTTATGGCGTGTGCAAGCGGCTGATCATAAAGAATGCCTCCGGAAATTGTCGACTTGATTTCAGTAAGCTTACCTGCCAGGAAGTACAGCATTTGTCGCTCAAAGAACACTCGGAGGTTGTAATAGGTACAACGCGGATTATCAGACGGGCTCATCTGCAGGATGAGGCCGTGCTGCAGTTTTCTGACAAAACCATTTTGCTGAACTATTCCATGTACGGAAAATCGCAAATACAGCGTGTGCCCACTGCAAAAATGAAAGAACTGCAAGGGCAGGATTAAAGAATTTCAGTAGGTAGTTTAAGGAAAAAAGGCCGGTGGGTTTATGCCCCGGTCTTTTTTTATTGCCAAAATAGTCTTAAATAAGGTGCTGACTTTTTCCGGTTCCAGAGTAAGTGTACTTTTCCGAACCCCTCCGCCGAATCCAGGAAAATGGTATTATTGAAGACTGAAAGTTGTAATTTGGCAGCTCGATGAAGAACACCGTCTTATTTTTATTCTGGGTTGCACCACATCTTATTTTTGCCACCTATTCAACCGATAGCATACTCAGTGCGCTTGAGATTGAAATACTTCAGCGGGATAAGTATGTGCAGCAGCGACTTGCGAAAATAGAGGGATACCAGCAGATTTATCGTACTACACCAGACCTGGAAAAAAAGTACAATGCGTGCTTCAGTATCTACAACGAGTACAAGTCGTTCATCTACGACTCGGCTTTTCACTACGCTATGAATCTCACCCGGTTGGCGCACGAACGCAAAAACCCTGTGGTAATTCAGTCGGCGAAGGTAAAAACGGCTTTCATCCTGGTTTCCGGTGGCTTGTATAAAGAAGCCTACGACACGCTGCAGTCAGTTACCATCGATCAAATGCCCGACAGCGTGAAGCGTGACTTTTATTCGGTATCGGCCAGGTTATACAACGACATGGCGCTTTATGTGCAGGACGCCTACTATGCCCGGCTGTACCAGGCGAAAGGCAATGAGTACGTGCAGAAGGAGCTTGCCTTGAACCTTGTGGATTCATACGATTACAATTCGCTGCTTATTAGGGCAAAGCAATCGGAAAATGACCTGGAGACAGCGCGGGAACTTTACCGGAAACTGAAGGGAAATTTTGAACTGACTGCCCACCAGCAGGCCATGGAGGCTTACAACATAAGTACCACCTACAGAGAGGATGACATCGAGAGGGATATTTATTTTAAGGCCCTGGCGGCTATTTACGACATTAGGGCAGCTGTAAAAGAAACGGTATCGATAAGAGAACTGGCGGCGTTGCTGTACCAGAGTGGCGATATTACACGAGCCTCGGTTTGCATTAAAGAAGCGCTGGACGAGGCCAATTTCTATTCTTCCCGGTTGAGGAAAATGCAGGTATCGGCTATTCTGCCTATTATTGAGAGCAGGCAATACCAGGAACTGGAAAATCGCAAGGATAAAATTACCATCTACTCATCCATCATTACCATTCTCGTGCTGGTTCTTTTTTCCTTCCTGTTCATCATTATTAAGCAGCTGAGAAAGCTGAAGGTGTCGCAGCGCAACCTCGATTCGGCCAACGCCTCGCTTTACAACGCCAACCTGAAGCTCGAGGAGTCTAACAAAATTAAGGAAGCGTATATCGGGCAGTTTTTCAACGCCATTTCGGAGTATCTTTTCAAGATAGAAAAGATAGTGAACCTTATTAACCGGAAATTGAGTCAGCGGAAATTCGACGATCTTACGGACATCACGCAGGACATCAACTCATTTAAGGAGCGCGAGCTGTTGTTCAAAGACTTTGACGAAATGTTTCTCGACCTGTTTCCCGACTTTATACCAAAGCTCAATTGTTACCTGAAAGAAGAGGAGAAGCTGGATGAACACATGAAGCTGCTGACCCCCGAGATAAGGATATTTGCCCTGATGCGGCTGGGAATAGCCGACAACAATAAAATAGCAAGGTTTCTGAATTATTCGATTAATACTATATATACCTACAAGACCCGTCTTAAAAACAAAGCCAAAGTGCCGGAAACGTTTGAGGAAACGATTATTGAGATTGCTTAGCGCTAGTTTTTCTTTTTCAGTGTTTTTAAATAAGCCATTAATAAATCCATTTCTTTTGAAGAAATCGCCTCCTCGTCAAAGGCCGGCATGGCTCCTGCGCCGTGCCTCACCTGGAATCGCTTAGCGAAATCGGGAGCCCAATTTATAGCAGGGCCCAACCCTGCCTCGCCATGCGGGTGGCAGCGTTGACAGTGTTCCATAAAAATTTTTTGGCCTGCTGATTCTGCCTCGTTGAGCGACTGCTCGCCGGTAACCGGAAAGCTGGTTTTGGATGCGCATCCGGCAATGCCGAAAACGGCTACTGCCAGTACTATTGCAATGAATAAGTGGAGCTTTGAACCCATCATTTTACCGTTTCGTGATTTTCCAGACGACCCCGGTGGCCTTCCGGGAAATGACCTCTCCTTCATTAATCTCCACTACACCAAAATCGACAACGTACAGCGACTTACCGTTTGGGTGAAAGCGTACGGCCACCGGCCGCTCCAGGCCACCCTCGGTCAACTGCGACGCCGGGCCGTTCTTCTTTCCTTTGTTTACTGCAAAATCAGTCACCACTCCCTCCGCCGGGTCCACCTTCACCACCTTAAAACCAACCGGGCTCAGCACTTTTCCTACATTGGGGGCCATATCGCCAAACTGGGCAACAAAGGCATGCCCTGTAAAACCAAAGTCATCTGAGGTTGAGAAATCGAGGCCGTTGGAGGAAGAGTGAACGCCCAAAATGGCTGCCGGTGCCGGTGGTGTTCCCGGCAGTTCTTTGAGCAGCAGCCGGGGCGCGCCTTTGCCGGGGATTTTATATAGGGGATCGTTCAGGGGCAGTCCGGCTGAGTAATCGGGCCAGCCATACCATGCGTCCTCCTCCACCTTCCACAGTACATCGCCCGTGCCCCAGGCTGGCCGGCTGCCCCGGTCGTCGTAGGCGTTGTCGGTTACGTACAGCTGCCCCTGGTGTACTGCAAAGCCAAACGGGTTGCGAAAACCCCACGCCACCAGTTGCAGCGCACCTCCTTGGAGCGGCACACGGAATACCGCCCCCGAACACGGCAGGGCGCCAGCTATAATCTGTCCATCGTTAGTCGCGGTGCCAAACGGTACGAAGGCGCCTGTTTGTACTTTATCGTCACCCCCCTGCAGCGGATTGCCGGTTTCGTAGTTGACCCCGTTGAGAACAACGTCCTGGCAGGGGATATCGTGAAAGCCGGGATTCCTTTCCAGCCAACCAAAAGAGGCATTGTCGGCGCCTACTATGCCGGCGTTGGTTGCGGTGCCTATGCCGAAGTAAATAGATCCGTTGGCCACAACGGGCCCGTTGGTATGGTGGTCTCCCAACGCGGGGAGGTTTTCCACGATTGCAATAATTTCGCCGGCAGCATTGATGCGAAGAATTTTGCCACCCTCCATAGCGCCACCCTCCGCAACGTAAAAGTGTCCGTCATAATAAGCCACGCCATTCCAGGGCCCGTTTTGTGTACCTTCAGCAACTGTAGATGATGAGCCATCGGCATTGATTTTCAGTAGGCGGGGAGTAGTCCACACTTCGCCGTAGGAGTAGCCCGACTCAACTACATACGGCTGGCCGATTTCGTCGAAAGCAATCCCAGTGGGAAATGTTAAGCCGCGGGCCACAACCTCGGCAACATAGCCCTCAGGCAGTGCAATGTCGGCAGCATTCACCTTCCGCTCTCCGGCGTCTACTCCCTCGCCTCCGCCCGCCGACGGCCTGACACCATAGCAACTCACGAGCAAAAGAAGCATACTGAAGAGGAGCGCTCCAAGAGCAGCGGCTTTTCGCAATACGATCATGTTTTGTTCTTTAGCCCCTGAGTGCATTCAAGCTTTGTGCCTGTCAGCTTTTGTGGAAATGGAGCCAGTCAGCAGGCGTTCCTAAGTCGCGGCAACGATTCAGCCGGACAAACCGAGGTGCATAATCATCAAAAGTGAGGAACTAAATGCTCGTAACCACCACACAGTTAATCTGTTATTGTGAAGCATCCGACGCTGTGCCTCTCTGGCATTAAACTGGCGAAAGGGAAGTCCGGTAAATTCAAAAATGAAAAAATGAGAGATACAGATTTTTCGATTAGTAGTGTTGTAAATAAAGTAACGCAGACATTACGCTTTGGCGCCCTGGTTATATTAGCTACTTTGGTTGGTTGCGGCGAACAGGATGCGCTTTTGCCCGACCCCAATGACCCGCAGGGGGACCTGAAGGTGTTGCCGGCCGACAGGGGAGGAAGCCATACTGCGGTAGTATTGAGCAATAGCAATATTTACGGCCATTACCTGTACCTGCCTGAGGGATATGATAAAAATGGTCCGGAGTACCCGATGATAGTGTTTCTGCACGGAGGGGGAGAAAAAGGCAACAGTATGGATAGTGCTGCCCACCTTTCTCGTGTTTTGCTGCACGGGCCACCCAGGCACATAGAAGCTAATCAATGGGACCCGCCTTTTCCCGCCGTAGTGGTTTCTCCGCAGTGCCATGATGCCGAGTGGGACGCCGCTAAATTGCATGACTTCGTAGGCAGAATTGCAGACGAGCATGCTATAAATAAGCGGAGGATCTATTTCACCGGCTTGAGCATGGGTGCTTTTGGCGTGTTTGAATACGTATCTGTTTATGGCGCATCTTCGCTGGCAGCGGCCATAGTGCCCATAGCCGGATGGGGGAATCCTGCTACCGCCTCCTCATTTGTGGAAACGCCGGTGTGGGCCTTTCACAACCTCGACGACACCCGGATCAGTGCAAATTCGTCCATTCGAATGATTGAAGCGATCAACGAAAACAATCCGATAGAAAAAGCCCGGGTCACCATTTTTTCCGCTTCGGGCCACAACGCATGGACTAAGCCGTACGCAGGTAGAGGTATGGGCACAGAAAGCGCCGACTACGATGCCTACGACGAAACGATATATGAGTGGTTTTTTGAGCACGCCAAAAAATCCACTATTCAATAACTCCTTTGCATCTCTCGCTGAGAGAAATCACCGATGCAATTGACGCTCGTCATGCGGGAATTTGCGAAAATTTGTGTTCTTACCATCGGAAAGCAGGCCTGACGCAAGCCACGCCTGAAGATTTTTGGTGGACACACTTAATAATTCGCTACATATGAAAATTAACATTCAAGCACCTGATTTCAAGGTAAGGAAGGAATTGGCAGATTTTGTAAATGCTCAGGTGGGAAAGCTGGCATTGCTAAGCGACCGAATAGTGGATGCAACCGTGTATCTGCGGCCGGGAAAACTGAATATTGGTAGAGATAAAATTTGCGAGGTGAGGCTGAATATCCCCGGAAAAGAGCTTTTTGCATCCAAAGAAAGCGACACCTTTGAAAATGCCGTAGCAGAAGCAGCAGAGGCACTTAAGCATCAGCTCGACCGGTGGAAAGATGCCAGAAGCAAGAAAGACCCCGAGATTACTGACTTTTTGAATAAGGTTTGAAAAAGAAGGGAAGAGGCCGGGTACTACACCCGGTCTTTTTTTGCGCACTAAGGCTGCCAGATTCTACGCTCCACCCGAGGAAGCACCACCATTTATTGGGTATGACTCAGGTCATAAAATCCCACACCCTTTTCCGGCATTTTTGAGTTTTAAAGAAAGAATGTGTATGGAATCACCCCTTAAAATTGATGTTACCCTGTTGCCGCCACCGCACCGGCACCAGGTTATATTTAAAGCCCTTGAAGATATGAAGGAAGGACAAGAGCTGCTATTGTCTGTTGATCATAATCCCGCCCCTCTTTATTATGAGATGAAGGCGAGATTTCCCAAAACCTTCGACTGGGAGTTTCTGGAAGAAGGTCCGCAGGTGTGGCAGGTGCTTATTGGAAAGCGAATGGTGGCCAGTGGAAAAAAAGTAGCAGACCTCGTATTGGAAAACGTGGGGCTGAGCGAGCTGTTTGAGGAGTATGGTATCGACTACTGCTGCCAGGGCAACATTACGCTGGAAGAGGCCTGCCGGAGAAAGGATATTGATATAAAAAGCTTATTGGCGGCCATGAAAAGGCGTGCGGTAAGCGGGGGCACGGTCTGGCAGCCACATTTCGATAGCTGGTCGAGCCGGTTGCTCATTCAGTATATTGTAGAAAACCACCATGTATGGGAACGGCAGGCACTCGACGACGCATACGATTTGGCAGTAAAAGTAGCTGACCACCATGGGGCCGACTACCCGAACCTGAAAAAGGTGGAGGAGCTGGTGTCTCACCTGCGGAGCACCATTGTCAGCCATTTCGCCGAGGAAGAAGAAGAGCTTTTTCCTTTGGTGCTGGAGGGCTCGAAAAGCAGTGAGCTTGTAAAGGAACTGGACCGGATGAAATCTGATCACGTGGATGTGGGGGCGATGCTTACAGACATCACACTACTTACCAATAACTTTCAGGCCCCTGCGGAAGCTTGTAATTCGTTCCGCATCCTCTACCACAAGTTAAAAGAACTCAAACAAGACATTCATCAGCACACCCACCTGGAAAACAACGTGTTGGCGGTTAAGGCCGGAGTTTGAATGAAGCCGGCTGGCAGGCAGGAAGTTCGCAGTTTTGAAGGGTAGCGCCCGGTATGCAAAACTGTGAACTTTCTTATTTTTGCCACATGGCAATGATTCCCGAAAAAATTTTGCAGGTTTTTGGCGGCAAGATGATACAACTGAAAAAAGATGAGTATTTGTTCGACAAGGGTTCTGACGCTCGCTTTTATTACCAGGTGGCAACGGGTGCTATTAAAATGGCCAACTTCAACCACGACGGGCAGGAGTTTATACTGGGAATATTCAGGGGCGGTGAAAGCTTTGGCGAACCACCTCTTTTCGGCAATTTCCCCTACCCGGCCAATGCTGTGGCCATAGAAGACAGCGAAGTGTATAAGCTTTCGAAAGACAATTTTTTTAAACTCCTTGAAGAGCATTTCGAAATTCATAAGAAATTTAACTATGAGCTCTCCAACAGGCTGCGCTATAAGGGTATGATCCTTTCCGAGATATCTTCGCATCCGCCGGAGCATCGCATCCTCACGCTTATCAACTATCTGAAGTCGGTTATCCCAAACCAGGGCCAGTTTGTGGTTCCGTACACCCGCCAGCAACTGGCCGATATGACCGGCCTGAGAGTGGAGACTGTTATCCGCACCATTAAAAAAATGGAACAAGAGGGTAAAATTCAGCTGAGAAACCACAAGATTGTGGTATGACGTATTGCGACTGAGGCATCCTGCTGGTTTACAGGTAGTTGCGAACACATGTTTCTACAGCCTTCCTCCTGTTGGTTGTAGCCATTTCCGGGTATTCCACTCTATCCATGATTTCTTTTCCCCTCTAACCTGACAAAAATCATACGGCAAAAATCGCGGATTAGCACTAAAACTTCCTGCCTTATTTAAAATCAGTCCAGTTTATGATTTGAGTCATAACTGCCCCGTAACCGCCCCTATACCTTTACTGCGTCAAATAAAATTTCCACAAAATGAAAACACGTATGTTAAAAGGGCTTTTCTGGGGGCTGTCGCTTTCCCTGTTTTTAATAAGCTGCGGCGAATCGAAAAAGAAAGACATCTCTGACTTTAAAGCGAAGCCTTCTGAAGAAAAAGCAACGGCATCAGCAGATCCTCTTGCCAATAAAGGTATTGGTCCGGTGAAGAGTGTAACACTCGGCGAGGTAGACCAGGTAATGGCCGATGCTGGCAAGCTAATATTTGAAGCTAACTGCACAGCCTGCCATAAAACCGACAAGAAGTTTATTGGGCCCGCACCTAAAGATATTTTAAGCCGCCGCTCACCTGAATGGGTAATGAACATGATCCTGAATCCGGAGGAAATGGTGCAGAAGGATCCGATTGCCAAGCAGCTTCTGGTAGAAGCCAATGGGGCGCCAATGGCAAATCAGAACCTTACAGAAGAGCAGGCGCGCCAGGTGCTGGAGTACTTCAGAACGCTCTAATACTAACAAACATACACCTATGAAAACACCCTTGAAATTTTTAGCGATTAGTGTGGTTGCCGTATGGGTTTCGGCCTGTACGCAAGGCACTCAGCCCAAAGCGGATGTCGGATCGGCCGAAAGTGCCAGCCCTAAAGGGCAGGCGTCGGTGGTTGACAACGAATCGGCCAGGAACATTTTGCAGGTTGCCGCGTCATCGCCCGACCACACCACCCTGGTGGCGGCGGTGGCGGCAGCTAACATTGAGCACGTACTCGTGAATGCAGGTCCCTTAACCGTTTTCGCGCCCAACAACCAGGCATTTCAAGCGCTACCTGCCGGTACCGTTGAATCTCTTTTGAAGCCGGAGAACAAAAAGCAGCTGAGTACCATACTTACCCGCCATGCCGCGCCGGGATCTTACGACCTGCAGGCGCTGAAAGGGCTGGCGGAAAAAGGCAGAACGCTGTACATGGCTACGGGCGACTACCTGGCGATAACAATGGATGGGGACGAGGTGTTGGTAAATGGCTGTAAGGTGCTCGCTACAATCAAAACATCAAACGGAATAATCAATGTGGTGGATCAGGTGATTCTGCCGAAATAACTAATGAATCTATAAATTATGAAAACGTTACATCTTATAAAGAAGCTCTTTATTTTGATTGTGCTCCTCGGTGTAGTAGCCTCCTGCGGCCAAAATGGATCGCAAAGTGGCGCACTGGGCACTGATGCCGCTTCGCAGGTTTATGTAAAGCCTGGCGAACACGATGAGTTTTATGCCTTTATGTCCGGTGGATTCAGCGGGCAGTTGGCAGTATATGGACTGCCATCGGGCCGTTTGCTGCGGGTAATACCCGTGTTCTCGCAAGACCCTGAGAAGGGTTACGGATACAATGAAGAGACCAAGCCGATGTTTGAGACATCATTTGGTTTTGTGCCATGGGACGACGCCCACCACCCCGAGTTGTCGCAAACTAACGGTGTACCGGACGGCCGGTGGATATTCATTAATGGTAACAATACTCCGCGAATAGCCAGGATTGATCTTACCACTTTCGAAACCACGGAGATTATTGAAATTCCGAACAGCGGGGGTAACCACAGCTCGCCATTTACTACCGAAAATACCGAATACATAGTGGCAGGTACCCGTTTCAGCGTTCCGTTCCCGCAAAAGGACGTGGCAATCAACACCTATAAGGAAAATTTCAAGGGTACACTCAGCTTCATCAAAGTAGAAGAAGAGGGTGCAATGGATCTGGCCTTCCAGGTATTGCTGCCCGGCTACGACTATGACCTCGCCCATGCCGGCAAAGGCAAATCGCACGGCTGGATGTTCTTTACTTCTTACAACGCTGAAGAAGAACATACGCTTCTTGAAGTGAACGCCTCGCAGAGAGACAAAGACTATATAGCCGCTGTGAACTGGAAAAAAGCTGAAGAGTATATTGCGCAAGGCAAATTTAAAGAAATGCCTGCCAGCTACCGCCGCAACTATTACGATGAGAAGAAGCAAACCGCGTTTTCTGAAGAAAAGAAAAGCGTGAAAGTGCTGATCCCGTCTGAATGCCCCGGGCTGGTTTACTTTCTGCCCACCCCTAAGTCGCCTCATGGTGTTGACGTAGACCCCACCGGCGAATTTATCGTAGGCAACGGAAAGCTTTCCAGCGACATGAGCATCCACTCTTTTGACAAAATGGTAAAGGCCATTGAAGGAGAGAAGTATGAAACTACCATTGATGGCATACCCGTGCTGCAATACGAGGAAGTGCTGAGCGGCATTGTAGCGCAGCCTGGTTTGGGCCCGCTGCACACTGAATTCGATGGCAAAGGAAACGCCTACACTTCATTCTTTATTTCATCCGAAATTGTGAAGTGGAATCTGGAGACCAAAGAAGTGCTCGACCGTGTGCCTTCTTACTATTCTATCGGCCACCTCATGATTCCCGGCGGAGACTCAAAGAAGCCCTGGGGCAAATATGTGGTAGCACTAAACAAGATTACCAAAGACCGTTACTTGCCTACCGGCCCCGAGCTCACTCAGTCTGCACAGCTGTACGATATTTCAGGCGAAAAAATGAAGCTTTTGCTCGATTTCCCTACCATAGGCGAGCCGCATTATGCGCAGGCTATTCATGCCGACCTGGTGAAGCCAAAGTCGCTGAAATATTTTAATCTTTCAGAAAATGAGCACGAGCATGTGATCAAATCGCCAACCGAAAGCAGAATTGTGAGAGAGGGTAATGTTGTGAGGGTGTATATGGGTGCCATACGCAGCCACTTTACAGTAGACAACCTGGAGGGAATCCGGGTAGGCGACAAAGTGTACTTCCACATTACCAACCTCGAGCAAGACTGGGACGTACCCCACGGATTCAGCATCATGGGTGCCAACAATGCCGAGCTGCTTATTATGCCCGGCCAAACCGAGACGCTGCTGTGGGAACCGCAGCGTGAGGGTGTGTACCCCTTCTATTGCACCGACTTCTGCTCTGCGCTTCACCAGGAGATGCAGGGATATGCCAGGGTTTCGGCCCGCAGTGCCAACACCGAGCTCAAGTGGAGCCTGGGAGAGTAACCAATTCAGCTTCCTGTCCTTCTCCCGGTGGGAGAAGGCAGGAATTTGGATTTTATCTCACAACATCATGAAAAAATATAACTTCCTTTTCCTTTTGGCAGTGTTGCTTCCGCTCATGCTGTTTGTGTTTCCTCTTTGGAAAATCACATTAACAGCGCCCCAGTATCCCGATGGCGTGTCCATGTACATCTGGATTAACAAAATAACCGGGGATACGGAAAGCACCCTGCAGAATATCAACATCCTGAACCACTACGTGGGAATGAAGTACATAGTACCTGACTCCATTCCTGAGCTAAAGTATTTTCCCTGGGTAGTGGGGGGTATGTCGCTGCTGGGCCTCATCTTTTTTATGTTGAGAAAGAAGCCGCTTTACCTCACCTGGGTTGTCATTTTTGTGATACTTGGGGGCCTGGGCATTTACGACTTTTACCTGTGGGAATACGACTATGGCCACAACCTCGACCCAAAAGCTCCTATTAAGGTGCCGGGCATGGCTTACCAACCGCCGGTTATCGGCTCAAAAATGCTGCTCAACTTTAAAGCGGACTCCTGGCCGGCACTGGGAGGGGTTTTCCTGGGGCTGGGTATTTTGCTGGCGTTTGTAGCCTTTTACCTGGAAAATAGAAAGCAGTTGAAGCCTGCTGCAAAAACGATAGGTAAGGCAGTAGCGGCTGTTTTTTTGCTGGTGAGTGCCACCGCATGCTCGCCTTCTCCGCGCCCATTGGCTTTTGGCGACGACCATTGCGAGCACTGCAAAATGAAGATTGTACAGCCGCAGTACGGTGCCGAGCTGGTAACCACCACGGGTAAGGTATACACCTTCGATGCCATCGAATGCCTGATCCAGTTCAAGCAAGACGGGCAGTGGGACGAACGTAAAATC
The DNA here is from genome assembly GCA_965651695.1 of uncultured Imperialibacter sp. Classification (GTDB taxonomy): domain Bacteria; phylum Bacteroidota; class Bacteroidia; order Cytophagales; family Cyclobacteriaceae; genus Imperialibacter. The sequence goes on from CBFGTI010000040.1 coordinate 28,281, forward strand.
GCTTATGAAATGGTGGTGCCATTCGACAAGCCCGCAGAGCTTGTGGATGCCGCCAGTTGCATATTTATACGCAGCGAGGCACTTCCCAGCCCCATGGGTATGTACCTCACGGCTGTAAGCTCAGAATCGAAAATAGACGATGTGATAAAAAGCTATGAGGGTGAAAAATATGACTGGAGTACCCTTCAGCAAAAAGCTGATCAACTGCAGGACCTGACTGCACAGATTCAATGAAATTAAGCACTTACATCATCCCATTTGTGTGCATGTTTGTTTGCACAGCCACGGCGCTTGCACAGCCGGCCGATACGCTGGAAGTGGGGCCGGGCAAAAAATTCCCTACTATCAGGTCGGCCATTGCAGCAGCTCCGGGCGGGGCTGTAATTAGCGTGGAGAAAGCAGTGTATAATGAAAACGACCTCATCATTACGAAGCCGTTGACACTGCTGGGTGTGGATATGCCAATCATTGACGCGGGTTTCAGCAATGATGCCATTATTGTAAAGGCTGATTCGGTGAGTATTGTGGGCTTCCACATCAGGAATGTAGCTACCAATTACGTGCGTGACCTGGCAGCCATCCACATAGAAAAGGCCAGAAACTTCAGGATTGAAAATAACCTGCTCGAGAATACCTTCTTTGGCATATACCTGCAAAAATGCCGCGATGGCAGAGTTGCAGGCAATAAGATTTTGGGGCAGGCTGTAAATGAGGCAGGCTCAGGTAATGCGATACACATGTGGTACTGCAAAAACCTGGACGTTGTAGGAAACGAAGCAACCGGGCACCGCGATGGGGTTTACCTCGAGTTTTCGGACAGCACCACCATAGCACACAACAACAGCCACGGCAACCTGCGCTATGGGCTCCATTTTATGTTTTCTCACAACAACGACTACCTGGCCAACACCTTTCAATCCAATGGCGCCGGCGTAGCTGTAATGTTCTCGAGAAATATAACCATGAAGAATAACCGGTTTCTCGACAACTGGGGCAGTGCATCCTATGGTATGTTGCTAAAGGAAATAAGAGACGGGGAGATAAGCGGAAACCTATTTAAAGGGAACACCATTGGCATTTACGGCGAAAGCTCCGACCGGCTGGCTATCAGGCACAACGATTTTGTTGAAAACGGCTACGCCCTTCGGCTGCTGGGTAGCTGTATGGACAACCTGATTACCGAAAACAATTTTATCAGCAACACCTTCGACGTTGGCACCAACACGGCAAAGCAATACAATACCTACACCCGCAACTACTGGTCGGAGTATGCAGGGTACGACCTCGACAAAGACGGCGTAGGCGATGTGCCCTACAAGCCGGTAAAGCTTTTTTCTTTCGTGGTAGAAAAGGTACCTCAGGCCATCGTGTTGTTGCGCAGCCTTTTTGTAGACATAATGAATTTTGCAGAAAAAGTGACGCCGGTTTTTACACCACAGGATTTGGCAGACGACCGGCCGCTAATGAAACCATACTCCCATGATCTCCATACAACATCTCTCTAAATCTTTCGGGAAGCTTGAAGTACTTAAAAATGTACAACTCGACATCCCGGCGGGTAAAATAACGGCCATTTTAGGGCCTAATGGTTCTGGCAAAACCACGCTTATGAAAAGTATATTGGGCATGACCATCCCCGATGCGGGCACAATTGAAGTAAGAGGGCAACTTACCAGTGGCAATTGGGCCTATCGTGAGCAGATCAGCTATGTACCTCAGATTGCTCAGTTTCCGGCTAACCTGCAGGTGAAAGAGCTTCTGCAAATGATAAAAGACATCCGCAGGCAGCCGGCCGCCGCCGAGTTTCTCATCGAGCGGCTCAAGCTACAGCCACACCTCGAAAAAAAGCTGGGCACACTCAGCGGAGGCACCCGGCAGAAGGTGAACCTGACACTGGCGCTGATGTTTGATGCCCCCATTGTGCTGATGGACGAACCCACGGCCGGCCTCGACCCGGTGGCCTTGCTGGAGCTGAAGGGAATGATTAATGAAATGCGGCAGCGTGGAAAATCAATTGTGATTACTACCCACATTATGCCACTGGTGGAGGAGCTGGCCGACCAGATCGTGTTTCTGCTCGAAGGCAAAGTATACTTTCATGGCGGTCTTACCGATTTGCTCGATCTGACGCAGAAAACTTCTCTCGAGGAAGCAATTGCTCAGCTGCTGAAAGGCGTAACGAATAAAAAATCTGGGGTACCTAAATCAGAACAACATGTGGAAAATATTTAAATACAGCTTCTTCGACTTGCTTCGAAGCCGGTGGACCTACTTCTACTTCCTGTTTTTTGCGGGAGTTACCGGTGGTTTTCTTCACCTTAGCGGGCAGGTTTCGGTGGCTATTACCAGCCTGCTCAATATTGTGGTGGTGCTAATTCCGCTCATTAGTACGCTCTACGGTATTATCTATTACTACAACTCAGAAGAATTTACTGAGCTGCTATTGGCGCAGCCTATCCGCCGCCGCTCTATTTTTCTGGGCCAGTACATGGGGCTGTTTTCCTCATTAGCTATCAGCTTTGTAGTAGGCGTGCTTATTCCGGCCATTATGTTTGGAGCTCTGCAGTCGCCGCGCTGGCCACATCTGCTCTACTTGCTGGGTATTGGCACGCTGCTTACGGCAATATTTACTGCTGTGGCGTTTTTCATCGCTCTGAAAAACACCAACAGAATGAAAGGCTTTGCGCTGGCAATTCTTACCTGGCTGTTTCTGGCCGTGCTTTACGACGGGTTCTTTCTAATTTTTCTATTGCTCTTTGAAGATTACCCGCTGGAAAAATTTTCGCTTGTAACCACGCTGCTTAACCCGATCGACCTTTCACGCACTTCACTTTTACTGAAGCTTGACATGGCAGCGCTGATGGGCTACACGGGCGCCGTGTTCAACAAGTTCTTCGGCACTTCGGCTGGCGTGCTGGTATCTGTAGCGGCCTTGTTTGCATGGGCAGTGTTGCCTGTAGCAGGGTTTTTGAGAGCGGCTGGCAGAAAAGACTTCTGACCGTGAACTCAAGGCTTCCTTTTTTTGCACTTGCTTTAGCCGGGCTACTATCAGGTATTTGGGCTGGCTGGATTCGCATTGGCTTCGACTTGCCTGGAGTGGACCTTGCCACACTGCACGGACCTTTGATGGTTGGCGGATTTACCGGTACACTTATCGGTATTGAACGGAGCGTACTGTCGGGAAACGGCAAGTGGTGGCTCATACCTGTGCTTTCAGGTGCTGCGGTAGTCGCCTGGCTGCTTGGAGTTACGGCGGTTGCTCCCTACCTGCTTGCCGCATCGGCGGCGTTGCTGGTGGCCATGCAAGCCATCCACTTATGGCAGAAGAGGGAGTTAGCTACGGGCATTGTGCAGTTGGCGGGCGCCCTTTGCTTTCTGGCGGGAAACGTACGGTTGCTGCTGAATCCTTTTATGCCAGCCATAGTGCCTTTCTGGATGGGCTTTATTCTTTGTTTCATACTTGCTACCCGCACCTCCGATGTCTCTCTCAAAAGCCGTGGTGCCAGACTGGCTGTACGGGGCGGCTTGCTTTTGTACATGGCCGGACTCGTGGTGCCTTTTCATTTGCAAGGCAACCTGTTTACCGGTGGCGGCTTAATGCTTATCGCATTTGGTATGCTCATAACGGAGTTTGAGGAAGGCGATTCGTGGCCCCTGCCGCTCAATCGCTACGCCATGGGGTGTATTATGGCCGGCTGGGCGTGGTTACTTGTTGCCGGTATAGGCCTTGCTTTCTGGAAGGAGCACCTCTACGGCTATGACGGCACTGTTCATGCTTTTTTCGTTGGCTTTTTGTTTTCGATGGTTTTTATCCACGCTTTGGGAAAAGCCGCTGCCCTGGCGGAATTAAAGCAACCTCCATATCACCCGATTATGATGGTGTGGCCGATTCTGTTATCTATTTCGCTGGTGATGCGTGTGTTTGCCGGCGACATATTGTTAATGGAGCAGGCAAAAAAATGGGCGGGTTTGGTAAACGGCCTGAGTATTTTCGGGTTTCTTATCACGCTGGTGCTGGTTACCTTGCGAAAAAGATCCCAAAGTAAATATGAGGCAATTTAACCCGCAGAAGTTTGCCGCTGCCCCGTTGTTTTACCTGGTCATCCTGTCGGGTCTCGGGCTCGTTCTTCGCTGGCACATGGTGCATCCGTTGCCTATAAACTACCGGTTCTTTGTGCATGCTCATTCGCACACAGCTTTCATGGGTTGGGTGTACAATGCGCTGTTCCTGCTCATCATTCAGTTTTTTGTCAAAAAGGAGGACCGGGGCCGCCGGTTCTTCTGGTATTTTGTGTGGCTTCAGGTGGGCGTTTTGGGTATGCTTTTCAGCTTTCCTTTTCAGGGCTACAAGGCAGTGTCAATCACGTTTAGTACAGTGCATTTGGTTGCCACTGCAGCCGTGGCAGTATCTTTTTTCAGGCTGCTGAAACACGACAACAGCCCTGCCGCGGCTTTTCTGCGGTGGGCGCTTGCTTACCAGCTGGTGTCAGGATTGGGGCCGCTGCTGCTGGGCCCGCTCGCTGCCATGGGAATGAAAGATAGCCCCTGGTATTCGCTGGCCATCTATTTTTTTATGCATTTTCAGTTCAACGGCTGGTTTGTGCTCGGTTGCCTGGCCATTGTTTTCCGGTGGCTTGGCTTGCAAGGATGGAGCATCTCGCCGCTTCACGCAAAGCGGCTTGTGTGGCTGCTGGCCTGGCCCGTGGCTCCGGCTTATTTTATGAGCGTAATATGGACGGAAGAAACACTGCCAGTATATGCTATTTCACTCGCATCGGCGCTGCTGCAGATTGGCGGGGTGTATCTTTTGATCACCGAGGTTTGGCGGCCGATGGGGCGGTTGCTCCGCCAACCATGGGTTAAAGGCTGTATTTATCTGGGCTTGCTGTTGCTGGTAGTGAAGTACCTGCTGCAGTTGGCTGGCAGCACGCCGGGTGTAGCGGGGTGGATCTTTTCTAACCTGGGTCTTATTATCGCATTCATCCACCTCATCTTTCTCGGGGTAGTAAGCTATTTGCTTTTTGGTTTTTTTCTACTGGCGGGCTGGGTTAAAAGCACAGTATTGGTAAAAACGGGCCTTGTTCTTTTGTTTGCCGGCTTCCTGCTTACCGAAGCATTGCTCATATTACTGCCCACCCTTCACCTGGTTGGAGTTGCTGTGGCCTTCCCTTACTTTCATGGCCTAGTTGCGGCCGCTGTCTTCATGTTTGCGGGCAGCATTTTCATCACCACAGGTGTGCCGGTCCGGGGCACATCGGTGAACGAATAATACCCGCATCCGATCGCTCCTGGGCACCACACATCGTCAAATTCTCTTCGAAAATACTTAACCGGTTAATAAATTATTCATACTTTTGCATAACTGGTTAAGTAAATGTATGCAAAATGATTTTTTAAAGGAGTTGGAATACCTCGGCATTACGGCCCGGCTGAAGCGAATCAGCGACTCGTTGTCTTACAACATCAGAGCGCTTTACGAAGCGCAGGGGATTGACATTGAGCCGGGTTGGCATTTAGTTTTTTTGATTTTGAAGAAACACGGCACCCTTACAATGACCGAACTGGCCGAAGCATTTGAGCTGTCGCAGCCGGCGGTAACCAAAATGATTGGCAGAATGAAAAGCAAGGGATACGTGGGCATTCAGCCCGGCGGCGCTGACAACAGGAAGAAGCAACTGGTGCTTACTGAAAAGGCATTGAGTGCCCTTCCGGCATTTCAGCGGGTGTGGGACGCCGGGCAGCAGTCGGTAAAAGAGATGCTGCAGGGCAATGAAACTTTTTTTGCGGCGCTGGAGAAATTTGAGCAGCAGTTAAAGTCCAAAAGTTTCAAAGCCCGGGCACAGGATCACCTCGATCGATAACCCCGGCAATTTTGCTGCGGTTAACACACAGGATAGCACAACACTGTTTTTTTTGGTACCTCAAAATAATTTTTGCAATGGATTTAGTGGGAAACACACCGTTAATCAGGCTAAGGAAGATGTCGGGAGCAGATTGTGCCGACATTTATGTGAAATACGAAGGCGGCAACCCCACCGGAAGTATGAAAGACCGCATGGCGCTTTCGATGATTGAAGGAGCCGAACGAAGGGGGCAGCTAAAACCCGGCGGCAGAGTAGTTGAATACACTGGCGGAAGTACCGGCGCTTCGCTGGCGATGGTTTGTGCCAACAGAGGCTACCGCGCTCACTTCGTGTCGTCCGACGCCTTTGCTGAAGAAAAACTGCAGACGATGCGGGCTTTTGGTGCCGAACTGGAGCTGATACCGAGTGCGGCGGGCAAGATAACCGCGAAGCTCATCGACGACATGATTGCCAGGGCCCGAGAGCTGAGTAGCGAGCCCAACACCTTTTGGACGGACCAGATAAACAATGAAGACAACAGGAATGCTTACCACGGCATGGCGAATGAGATTATTCAGGAATTGGGTAATGATATCGCTGAGTTTATAACCGGCGTAGGTACCGGGGCTTGCTTTTCGGGCAATGCAGAGGTGCTTAAAAGCGAGATTCCGAACATTAGATGTACAGCTGTTGAGCCGCTGAATGTGAGATTTCTGTCGGGGGGTGACACGACTGGCACTCACCGGTTGGAAGGAATAGGCCTGGGGTTTATACCATCCATTTACAGGGCAGATCTGCAGGATGACGTGGTGGCGGTTTCAGACCAGGATGCTTACGATACCGCCAGAGCGCTTGCAACAACGGAAGGGATATGGGGCGGCATAACCTCCGGGGCCAACGTGTGGGCAGCACTGCGGCGGGCAAAGGAAATAGGGCCCGGTAAAAAAATAGTAACCGTAATTATCGATTCCGGCCTCAGATACCTGCAGGGCGATCTCTACAAATAATTTCACTACGGAGCTTTAATGTTGCCGGGTAGTTGCCCCACCCGGTGGTAAGGGATATTATACGCTGGCATGTTCAGAAGTGTAATGCCTTAGCTATGAAAAAACGAACTTCTGTATTATTCAATGGGTTGGTAATTTTTTTAATCGGACAGCTTACCTGGGCTTTGCTTTTGTCTGCGGGTGGCTGTATTGAGCCGTATAATTTTCCATTTTCCGAAGAAAGCAATTACCTGGTAGTGGAGGGATCGATTACAACAGAGCCAGGCCCGCATACCGTACGCCTAACTACTACCCGCAATATTAACGGTGTGGGCAACGCCTATGCCTTAAACGTGGAAGACGCAACGGTTCAGATTATGGATTCGGAGGGAGGTGTAGAATTGTTGCGGGAAATGGACCCGGGTGTGTACACGACTTCGGAGGCATATCAGGGCGTTGTTGGCAGAAAGTATCAGTTGCACATAGCCACTGCCGACGGAAAGCAGTACATATCGGATGAGGAGGAAGTATTGCCTGCCGTGCCCATGGAAGAAATTGTGCTGAAATACGGTGAGGAGAGTTATGTTAATGATGATCAGTTCAATGTGTCGCGCGATGGTTTTTTTATATACACGAAGTTGAGGGATCCGGCCGATGAAAAAAATAGCTCTTTGTTCAGGGCAAACATATCCTACCAGGTTTTTACACACCCGGAGTTGTATCGGGACTTCGTCGACACTTGCGGCGATGGGGGGTGTTGGTTGCCGGCTCCAAAAGATTGTTGCTCCTTTTGTTTTGTAAATGATGAGCTGCCGGCTTTTGTGGTGGCAAACGATCGGTATGTAAATGGCCAGCAGGATGCGGAGGTTCCGCTGATGTTCCTTCCGATTGACCCCAAGCACTACTATGACAAAGTGCGGCTGGAGGTGGTGCAGTACTCACTTACCGGCAACGCTTATCGGTTTTGGAACGCTTACGACAAACTAGTGAATCATCAGGGCGGTGTTTTCGACAACCCACCGGCTGTACCGGTTTCGAATATCCGGAATGTTGACGACGAAACGGAGAAGGTTTTGGGTTACTTTTACGCCTCTTCTGTTTCGAGCCAGGATGTGTTCTTTGACCATCGAACGGTGCCTCGCCGGGTGGAGTATACCCTGGTGTGGAACGACGACTGCCGGCTGCTGCCCAACAGCACAACCGAGCGGCCGGATTTCTGGTAACAAAAAAGCCCGACCATTTCTAGTGTGGTAATTACAAATAAAGTTAACTAACTAATGCATTGCCTGTATAAGTC
>CBFGTI010000041.1:0-36059 GCA_965651695.1 uncultured Imperialibacter sp.
TCTGTCCTGTCAACCGCCGACTGGCTCTTGCACAGTTCGCTGAAAAATACCATCGAGAACAGGCTGGTGTATGATTTACAGCCATATGTGGATATGCTTCCGGTACTGATAGAGCAGGGCATACACCAGGGCAAGCTGGGCGAGCGGCTTCAGTTAAACATCAGGTCGTGGGAGGTTACACCCGTCAACACCGCCATTACGCGGAAAAATATCCAGATGGTGGTGCGGGTAACAGGGCTCGCTGGTATTGAACTAAAGAGCATTCGAAAAGACTCCGCAAAAGTGAGCATGATGTCTAATTAAACTCCAATTTCGTTTAGCTAGCGATTTATGATCCTCTCCCTTGCCCTCACTGGCCGTGCGCCTCCAAAGAGGGACAATAGGCCTAACTAAAACGACATTGAATTAAACTCATTTAATCGATGTGCTTCACTATTCCCGAATAATTGATATATATTTACTCTGCATGCATACTAAAAACAGCTGTGGCAGCACCGGAGGCTGTTAAGCCGGTTTTCTCACAACCCATGTTCACCCGTATGAAGACATCTGCGCATTTTCTTACACTGGAGCAGCACGACAACGTGGGAGTGATTTGGATGGATTTGCCGGGAGAGGAATGGAACAAGATTTCGGTCGACACCGAAAGCCAGTTCAGGAATGTGATGAACGAGGTTTCGGCAAACCCCCAGCTGATCGCTTCAGTTTTAATAAGCCGAAAAAAGGGCTTTATGGCTGGGGCCGACATTGAGCGGTTTCTGGAAATGAAACCCGGAGAAGCCGCGCAAACAGCCAGGGCAGGGCATGCCATGTTGCGCGACCTCGAAGATTCGCCCAAGCCGTGTGTTTCGGCCATACATGGTGCATGTATGGGCGGCGGATTGGAAATAAGCCTGGCTTGCGCAGGGCGGGTAGCAAGCACCGACGCCAGTACAGTGCTGGCATTGCCGGAAGTTAAGCTGGGCCTTTTGCCAGGGTTGGGAGGCACCTACAGGCTACCCAGGCTGGTGGGGTTGCAGAAATCGCTCAGTATGATGCTTACCGGCAAAAACATTTATGCCCGCCCCGCTTATAAGATGGGATTGGTAGATGAAATTGTCGATCGGCCAAAGCTTTTGACGGCAGCCATTAAATTGGCCAAAGCGCTTGCTGCGGGTAAGCATAAAAGGCGCGACAAAAGAAGCCTGGCCGAAAAAATACTCGAAAGCAACGCTGCATCCCGCGCCATCGTTTTTTCGCAGGCAGAAAAGCTGGTAAAGCGACAAACTTATGGCAACTATCCGGCGCCATTCAAAATTCTGGAATCGGTAAAGTATGGGTTGGCACATGGCCGTGAGTCGGCAGCAGAAAAAGAAACCGAGCTGTTCGATTCGTTACTTCAGTCACCGCAAGCCTACCAACTCATCCAGCTTTTTTTTGCAATGAACGCCTTAAGAAAAAACCCGCTCAAAGAGAAGGCCCGCCGGGTAAACATCGTTGGCATACTGGGAGCCGGGTTAATGGGAGAGGGCATTGCCGAAGTAAGTGCACAAAACGGCATGGATATTCTTCTGAAAGACTTAAACGAAGATTCTTTAGCTCAGGCAAAGAAAAACATCTGGAACGTGCTGACGAAAAAGGTGCAGATACGCTCTATTTCGAAAGCAAGCGCCGAAGCCACAATCAATAAAGTAGGCACAACTCTTACCTACGACGGTTTTCGAAAAGCAGACCTGGTAATTGAGGCAGTTTTTGAAGATCTGGGCATCAAGCACAACGTGCTTAGGGAAACCGAAGCAGCGTTGCGGCACGACTGCGTTTTCGCTTCGAACACCTCGGCCCTGCCAATTTCGAAGATCGCCGAAGCCTCCTCAAGGCCCGAGACGGTAATAGGCATGCATTATTTTTCTCCGGTGCCAAAAATGCCCCTGCTCGAAATAATTGAAACAGAAAAAACAGCGGAATGGGTTACCGCTACGGCACTCGAAGTAGGGGTTCGGCAGGGCAAAACATGCATTGTCGTAAAAGATGGACCGGGCTTTTACACCACACGTATTCTGGCTCCATATATTAACGAGGCACTTCTGCTTTTTGAGGAGGGTGCCGACCTGCTGCAATTAGACACCGCCATGAAAAAGTTTGGATTCCCGGTAGGTCCTGTTACGTTGATCGATGAGGTGGGTATTGATGTGGGCGCCCACATCAATAAAGGAGAGCTCGAATCATTTTTCCGTAAAAGAGGAGCCGCCAGTAGCGACTTGCTCATCAAGCTGGCAGATGCCGGCTTCAAAGGCAAAAAAAACAAAAAGGGGTTCCTGGCCTACAATGAAAAAACCGGCAAAAAAATAAGAGGCCGGGTAAATAATGAGGTGTTGAAATACGTCGGCAATCGGAAGCAGGTTACGTTATCCGACTCCGAAATACAGGATCGGATGTCCCTCATCATGGTTAATGAAGCGGTGCATTGCTTACAGGATGGCATTGTTAAGAGCGCAAGGGACGGCGACATTGGGGCAGTGCTCGGATTGGGATTTCCTCCTTTTTTAGGCGGTCCCTTTCGCTACATCGATGCACAAGGGGCGGGCGAAGTTGTGAAAAAGATGCAGGACCTGAAAAGGAAGGTGGGCGCACGGTTTGATCCGGCCGGCTTGCTTACACAATATGCGAAAGAGCAAAAGACATTTTACCAATAAGTTAAAAACACAAGATGGAGAGTAAACCACAAATTGCCAGAGAAATAATACAATCGTTGGAGCAGCGCTTCAGGCCCGAAAAAATTGAAGACAATTACGAAACCGTGATCCACCTCGACATCGAAGGCAAAAACGGCGGCCAGTTTACAGCAAAGGTGGAAAATGGTAATTGCAAGATTTCGGAGGGGTTTCAGGGCGAGCCGAAGTGCACTGTAAAAACCAGCGACACCGTATATGAAGAAATCGAGTTGGGCAAACGGAGCCCCGAAATGGCCGTAATGATGGGAAAAATTAAGATCAGTAATCTTAACGAGATGCTTAAATTTACAAAGTTGTTCAAAAGGCTGTTTTAGCGCCTCGCCCGCTCAAAACCAGAAAAACACAAGAGGAATGCGACTATTCCTCTTGTGTTTTTTCATTTCTAATGCCGCCCTCTCCTGCCATGGGGCCGGTGTGGCCTGCCTTCGCGGTTCTTCATGCGCTCTTGTTGCAGGGCATCAAGTCTGGCAATCTGCTCCTCATTCAACACGGCCCTCAGTTCCTCCCTGTGTCTTTCGTTAATGGCCCTCATTTTATCTCTCTGTGCCAGTCTTTCGTCTTTGGAAGCCTCCCTCGCCGCCTTGCGCTCCTCCGCATACTTTAAGCTAATTGCCCGCACCTGTTCTGCCTGCTCGTCGCTCAGGTTCAGTTCGGTTTTCAGCTTGTCCGCTGCCTGGGTGTTTCGTTCTTGCTTTTCGGGTGTTTCTTCCTGCGCCATTAGTGAGGTGGCAGCAGCCACACCAATAATGAATAACATGATTTTTTTCATTTTTTAAAGTTTATCGGTTTGATGCGCCTGAGGCCGAAACGTTTAATGCTGACAAAAAATTTATCTGCTGACAGCGTACGCTACTCCTCCGATAAACAGAAATACAAGGCCGATAAATCCCAGTATAATTGGCGCAAACCAAAGCTCAGTGATGCTATTGATAAGCACAGGGGCGGAGGGGTTATTTGAAATTAGAACGTCAACCTGCTCTCCCAGGTCGTAGGCAGGCGGACTGGAAGATATTGAGCCCCGAACCTCGCGGCGCTCATTCTGGTAGGTATATGCTACGATTGGGATATAGCCGGAGCCTCTCTCGAAATCCACCACAATGCCAGGGAGCCGCTGGCTATCTGCTATCTTCCTCTCGGTGTCGTAGGCGATTGCTCCTGCTATAGCCCAAAGTAATAAGCCTATGCCTACGAATATTTTTGCGAACCATGAAAAAGACGTGTCGGCGCTTCCAAACCTGCGCGAAGGAAACGGGCTTCTTTGAAAAGTGTTTAAACGGATGGTTTCACCAGCCTGCACAGCCTCTACCAACTGGAGGGCGTCTTTTAAGGCCAGGCTCAGCTCTTCCCGTGCAAACTTCACGGCATCCAGCTTTTTCTTTTCGGCAAGCAGCTGCCGGATTTTGCTCTTGGTTAGTTCGGGAATCTGCATCTTTCTTTTTTTTGTGAACTACTGTTTATTCTTCCACAGGCGAAACGGTGAAATAGCCAGGTGAAGCTTGATGGCCGCGCGGGACAAGTACAAGCCCACCAGCAGCGACAAAAAAGCACCCAGCCAAATGCCCGGGACGTTTTCCACAAATAGGAAATAATCGTATGCACCGTGCAGCACCGTTGCTGACCCCAGGCCAATCCATCCATAGCTACCTTTACGGTGCTCAAACTTGGCCTTGCCAAGAAAAAACCCCATAAGCACTGCAAATGTTGCATGTGCCGGCACCGCCGTAAACATTCGCAAAAAACCGATTTGCACTCCTCCGTCTAACACGTAAAACACGTTTTCGAGTGTGGCAAAGCCCATACTCACCATTACCGCATATACAATTCCATCGAAAGGCTCGTTAAATTCCTTGTGGGTGAAAAGAAAGTTTCGTACAAAAAAATACTTACTTCCCTCCTCTATGAATGCGACCATGAAAAAGGCGTAGATGGCGAGGTCCACCAGGTTGGCGTGGTCAAGTACAAGAAATTGTTCGGCAACCTGTGAAACTATTACAGTGACTAGTACGCTGAGCATGCCAAACACAAATGCCCGAAGCAGCAGCGAAACGGGTTCACGCTCGTGCCTGTCTTTCAGATAAATGTAAATAGCAATTGCAGCGCCGGGCGCAAGGGCTAATGCCAGAAGCGTAAAAATCATGAGTTTGCTTTTACAGTTTAAGATATAAAACTTGAGGTATCATTAATACTAATAGCTATGAACAGACTCCTTTTTCTGATCGCTTCAGTAGCAATCACATTTGGCTCCTGCGAAAAAATAAACGACCTCACCAGTTTCAATTTACAATATAATGCCGAGGTTACAATTCCCTCTTCCATCGGAATCGACCTGCCCGTCGACCTGCTCACTCCACCTGTAAATACCAATGCCGAATCTGAGTTCAAAAGCCACAAAACAACCAAAGACCTGGTAAAGGAAATCTATCTTGAAAAGGTGGACATTGCAGTTACTTCTCCACCCAACCGAGACCTTAGCTTTCTAAAGTCAATCCATGTTTACATCAAAGCTGACGGTCTTCCGGAGCTCCTTCTCGCCTTCTCCGAAGATATTCCGGACAACGTGGGCACTTCGCTTAGTCTGGAAACTGCCGGCGACGACTTCAAGGCATACATCAAAAAAGACAGCTACAGCCTGCGGGTAAAAGCAGTAACCGACAAGCTGATTTCCCAGGATGTGGACTTAGATGTAAACTCAAGATTTAAGGTAGTTGCGGGCCTGGTCAACTAAACAAATATTCTGTAAATCAACAACATACCAGACCCAGGCACACAACGTTATCCTCACAGCCGGCTGCTGGTGGTGTAGTACCCTACGCTATTCCTCCCTTTTTCCCACAGCGGTAGTAACCAAGGCTGCTACAACCCGTCAAACCCCTGCACTTCCAGCCACGCCTTGCAAAAATTTAGCGGGAATTTGTTATGAACCAACTGTTAGCGTTTTGCTTACTGCACGTCGTTGTTTGCAGTTCTTTCTTTCCTTCATGCTCAGAAATTGAAGGTCCACTCGCTCCATTTCTGATCACCCATCAATCAATGTTTGTCGTGCAAGGCCATCGGGAGGTTGATTACCCTGGCGCGGGTGTTTATCCTCACGTTTCGCAGTCCTATGTGGCATTCGACATAGCAACTCCTGAAAATATTAAGGAAGTGCACCTAATAAGCTCCAAAATCACCATAATGTCACCTGCAGGCAGAGACTTATCTTTTTTGAAATCGTTACATACATATATAGTTGCGGAAGGTAGACCCGACAGGCTGCTGACATACCGCGATACGATTTCCGATGACGTGGGCGAAGTACTTATTCTTGACACCGCTGCTGAAGATTTCAGTGGGCATATAAAGCAGGGGACGTATTCGTTGCGCATCCAAACAGTTGTAGACCAGGTACTTTCCGAAGAGGTGGAGTTAAAGATCGATTTAAAGTTAAGGGCGTTGGCAGAAATTTGGAACAATTAAGGAAAAAGCATTTAATGACTTTTCGAGGCAAAATAAAGAAAGCACCAATGTCGCTCCTGATGGCAGGGGCTGTTGTATTTTTGTGCGGTTGCAACCAGAGTAATTTGCCCGATCCATCGCTAAGCGCCTACGATGTAGTAGTTATCCAATTAAGAGCATTGCAGCAAAACGACGTTCCGGAAGAAAATCATGGTATTTCGGTAGCCTGGAGTTTTGCCTCGCCTCTCAACCGCGAAACTATTGGCCCGCTCGAAAGGTTCGTAATTATGGCACACAACGAAAACTACAGGCCATTGCTCTATAGCAGGCGATACGAGATAAGGGTTCATTTTCAGGAAGAGGCAAAGGCAGAGTTTTTTGTCCTTCTCGAAGACAAAGATGGGGTTCTGCACAGCTTCGTTGTAGGCTTGTCTGTGCAGGAGCGTTCTCCGTACGAGGGCTGCTGGATGATAGACGCAATAGTACCTATGCAGCTGCCGGGCTATCCGCAGCCCAAGGTGGTTTTAAACCAAAAGCTGGTTTTTGGTGCGCCTTTCTTATAAATTAAGTCGTGCCGTGGGTGCAGTATTGCTAATTTGCCTTTTTTAAATTGATGGATTAATGATGCAGGAGTTGCAAACCGATGAGGGTGTGAAATACCTTGAGATGACCTACGAGCCCGAAAATGGCTGGATAAGGTGTAAGTGGTTTGGAGATGTTCCTGTTTCGTATATTTCAAAAGGAATAGACTGCTACCAACAGTTGTTGAAAGAAACCCATTGCACCAAACTATTGAATGACAACTCCAGGTTTAAAGCAAACTGGATTGAGCTCAACGACAGGATTGAGAACGAAAGAATGGCAGAAAGTGTTAAAAATGGTCTTCGGTACATGGCGCATGTCAATGCATCACGATTTATTACCAGGTTTTCTGCTGTTGATTTGGGAACCCGGGTGAAAGACTTTGAGTTTAAGATTTTTGAGGAGTTAGAAGATGCTGAAGACTGGCTACGCAATGTTTAGCTCGCTAGGGGCCGGGAGCCTTTTCCTGGTTCTTCTGGTGTTGACCCAGCCTTCGTTTGCGCAAAACGAGCCTGCCCTGGCTTACCACGATACGTTCGAAGACAACAAAGGCGGCTGGTCGCTTTTTGAGCGCCATTTTGCACGCAGCATTATCAGTGGTGGGCAAATGCTCATGGACGTAACCGATGAAGACATGGGCTTCTTTAACCAAAAGCATTTCAGAATAGATCCGCACAAAGACTTCGATATTGAAACCGTACTTGAGATAAAAAACTTCCGAAACGGAAGCTTCGGCCTGGTGTGGGGAGCCGATGAATACAGCAACTATCAGGCACTTGACTTCAGCCACAATGGGTTTTTCCATGTGTATGTTTTCAAAAGAAAAAGGGTGATCCCTATCCAGCGGCCCGATTTTTTACCCTCACCGCTGGAAGAAGGACGCAAGCTCGGCCTGCAGATAAAAAAAAGAGGAGACCAGATCAGTTTTGAAGTGAATGGAAGGGTAATCGCCAAGGCCAAATTCACACCTTTTAATGGCACTTATGTAGGCTTCCATCTCCGGGGGCGCATTTCGGTAAAAGTACATGAGTTTAAAATCTACCAGGAACCGGCCGACATCAGGCAAGTGGTTGGTTCGCTGGATAATTGCATAAAGGAAAATCTGGGGCCTAAAATCAATTCTGAGTATTCCGAAAAAGGGGTGGTTATTTCGCCCGACGGCTCCACGCTGTATGTAGCCAGGGGAGAGCATCCGCTCAATAGCGGGGCCATGAAAAAAGATGACATCTGGCTTTCCGAAAAAGATTCGCTGGGCCTGTGGGAAGAGCTGAGAAATGCCGGGCCACCACTCAACAACAGCGGCAATAACTTTGTGATTTCCGTATCACCCGACGGGAATACGCTCCTTGTTGCTAATACCTATCTTTCAGACGGCCGCAGCCTGGGTGGTGGTGTTTCTATCGCTCGCCGGAGCGAAAACGGTTGGAAAATGCCGGAGAATCAGGTGATAAAAGATTACTACAACGACGCCGATTTTGTAGACTATTGCCTTTCGCCCAATCAGAAGGTGTTGCTTATGGCCCTGGAACGCAAAGACACCAAAGGAGACATGGACCTGTATTGTTCCTTTTTGGAAGAAGACAACACCTGGTCGGCTCCGCTGCATCTTGGGCCCGTAGTCAATTCCTTTGCAATGGATTTCTCTCCTTTTATCGCGTCGGATAACGAAACACTATACTTTGCTTCCTATGGCCACCCTGGTTACGGAAGTGCCGATATCTTTGTAAGCCGGCGCCTCGACGACACATGGACTACCTGGACGGAGCCGGAAAACCTGGGGCCAGACATAAACTCAGCTACCTGGGAAGCCAACTACACGCTCGACGCCCGGGGCGAGTATGCCTACCTTGCCACGGTAGAGAAGTCGATGGGTAAGAGCGACATCTTCCGCATTCCTATGCCGGCCAGCGCCCGGCCCCGGCCTGTGGTGCTCATCAGCGGCAAGGTAGTAGATGCATCGTCGGGCCAGCCCATCGAAGCGCAGATCCGCTATTTTTCGCTTGCCACCAACCAGGAGCTGGGGCTGGCATCTTCGCACCCTGTAACCGGCCGGTATACCATCATTTTACCTTCGGGCGAACACTATGGCTTCCATGCCGAAAGAACCGGCTTTTATCCTGAGAGTGCCAATGTAAACGCCATTGATGTGAGGCAATTTACCGAAATAGAGCAAAACCTGCTGCTTTCGCCGGTTAGCGTGGGATCGTCGCTCACACTCAACAATATCTTTTTCGAGGTAAACAAAGCGACGTTACAAAAAGAATCCTTCGCCGAGCTGCAAAGGCTGATTGACCTTTTGGAGAAACATCCGCAAATGGAGTACGAAGTCGCAGGCTTCACCGACAATACCGGCTCGGCCGAACATAATCAACAGCTATCGCTCGAGCGCTCTCAGGCAGTATACAACTATTTGAAAGAAAAGGGCTATGCCAGCAGAGGGCAGGCCGTAGGCTATGGGGCTGCTAAACCCAAGGGCTCGAACGACACCGAGGAGGGGCGCCAGCTCAACCGCCGGGTGGAAATTATTATCAAAAAACTATAAAACTATTTCTTCTCTACCACTACGCCCGCCTGCACTACGAGTTTAACATTGCGCAGGTCCGAAATCCGCTCTGCCGGGTTTCCTTCAACCGCTATTAGATCGGCTATGTATCCATCTTTTATTTTGCCAAGATTCGCCAGGTGAAAAATTTCAGCATTGCCAGCGGTTGCTGCCCGAAGACAAGCCATTGCCGGCATACCGTATTCGTTCATCAACTCCAGCTCCAATACATTTTCTCCGTGGGCAAAAACCCCAACATCTCCGCCAAATACAATATCGATGCCTGCAGCCACAGCTTGGGTGAAAGAAGCCTTTTTCACACTTATACGCTCCGGGTCTGCCATTTTTCCTTTTTGCCAGCCGTTGTAGCGGGCTATAGACTCTACCGCAGCCAGGGTAGGGCAAAGGGCCACGTTGTGTTCCTTCATAAGGCCTATGATCTCCGCATCCAGCTCATCGCCATGTTCGATCGTTTCCACACCAGCTAAAATTGCCCGCTTCATCCCTTCCTTCGTGCTGGCATGTGCAACCACATATCTGCCGCTGCTGCGGGCCACTTCCACTATCAGCTTTAACTCGTCAAGCGTAAATGTAGCCGCTGCAGTGTTATTAACACCCCATCGGTAGTCGGCGTAAACTTTTATAAAATCCACCCCCTTACCGATCTGATCCCTTACTACCCGAATCAGGTCGTCATGGCCGTCGGCTACTTCAGCACCCAGCGGTACTTTCACGCCTTCGTGAAAGCCTCTGGGGCCGTAGCTACCCGTAGCCACTATTGCGGGGCCGGCCACCAACAGCCTCGGCCCTGGTACGATACCTTTTTGCATGGCTTTTTTGAGGCCCACGTCAGCGTATCCGGCACCTTCGCTGCCCAAATCACGCATGGTTGTAATACCGGCCTCCAGCGATTTTTTCAAATGCACTGTGGCCCTTGCCGCCCGTTCGGCCTCCGACTCTACCAGCACCTGTTCGTTCCAGGGCGTCTCATTGTATGGGTGCAGCAGTATGTGCGAGTGACCCTCTATTAGCCCAGGCAGCAGCGTTTGGCCGGGAAGGTCAACTATTTTTACATCGTCAGTTAGTTTATATTGCTTTTCAGCACCTATGTAGCTAATAAAGCCGCCACGTACCGCCACCACCACACCGGAAATCATTTTTTCGCCGTCAAAAACCTTGTCTGGCTTCAACAGTATGTCCTGCGCACGTAAGCCGAAGCAGGTTGTAAGTATAAGAAGCGTAAGTTTGGTTTTCATTTGCATAGAGTCAGTTTGTTAATGGTAGAGCCGGGCTGCCGGGCTTGCGTCGAAGCCGCCCCCCGGTACCGGCCGGCCAACTAAACGCACTTGGATACGTGGCGCGGCATTTATACTTCCTAAAAGGTTTTGCGGAGTCAATATGGTAATACTTTCTTTGCGAAAAAATGAGTTTGTTTCCGGTGTCTGCAAAGCCAATAAATATGACGGCTAAAGTAATTGTTGGTAGTACCAATCCGATCAAAATACAAAGTGCGAAAAAAGGCTTCGATGCGGTATTTCCCGACCACGTGATACTGTTTGAGGGCACAAATGCCAAATCGGGGGTGGCCGACCAGCCGGTAAGCGACCCCGAGACTTACACGGGCGCTTTCAACCGGGCCCTGTTCGCCCGCAGTGCCTTCCCAGCCGCCAGCTTCTGGGTGGGCATTGAAGGAGGCATTACCGACCGTGCAGGGTTAATGGAAGCCTTTGCATGGATTGTGATAATGGGGCCAAAGGGCACTTCAAGGGCACGCACGGCTTCTTTTTTGCTACCCGATGCCGTGGCAAACCTGGTAAGAAACGGAATGGAGCTGGGCTTGGCCGACGACGCGGTATTTGGCAGAAATAACAGCAAACAACAAGACGGTGCAGTGGGGTTACTAACCAACGGGGCTATTGACAGAACCAGCTACTATTCGCATGCAGTTACGCTGGCTTTAATTCCATTTGTACAGACACAATTGGCCTGGCCGCAGGTTTCGGCTAGTCCATAGGATAATGCGTAAGAACCTCCAGCAGTGCTTGCAGGTTTTTCCCTTTAGCTGTTTTGTCAAGCACTTGCTTCAGCCGGATTTTATCCGAAGTGCTGGTAGCGATGGCCTCCAGCTCATCCTTGCTATAAACGCCCGACAGCACCGTTCGCAGAGCTGGCGGCTGGGGTATGCCGAAAACATCTATTTCGTCAATCGCAGCCTGAATAATTTCCTTCGCCTTTCGTTTGCACGACTCGAGCGGATGATAGGTGGAAGGCGCATCCCGGAGTGCCCAGCTGCTATAGTCGATCTTGAGGCTTTCAAGCTGCTGCGTTTTGGTATTTTGAGCGCCAAAAGTGCGGGCAATAAAACTTACTGCCGAAGATTTCCATGCTTCGAGGTCAAAATCCTTTTCCGCCAGCTTTTCCTCATACTTCTTCAGCGTCGCAATCAGCTTGTCCTTGTCCATGCACTGAAATTAACGGATTTATTCGAAGCCCAAAGCTTCTGTTGTCAAAAAAAACTTAATGCAGGCAGCTCACCCGTAGATTTCGTTCAAAACACCGGCCAGCCTTATACCTGCCTGTAGCAGCCTTTTTTTCACAGCATCGATGTTTTCGAAATCGTAGCGATAAGTGAGCGAAAGATTCTCGGGCAGTTTGTAAACCTGGTCCCTGTACGTCATCGACTCATAGGCCCACTCCACTACAGTGGTCTGTTGCCAAAGCCTAATGCTATCGGCGGGTGCTTTGTTAATCCAGCTGGCAAATTCGGAAAAACTCAGCTGCTGGTTGTCTACAATTCCGCTATCCCAAACCCTGTGCAGGTTAGAGTCTTCCCAAAAGTATTTCAGCTTCACGTCGTTCCCGCCCCGGTCTTGGCCTGTGCCCACGTGGAGCGGTTGGTGAATGTCGCCTACCAGGTGCACAAGCATTTTCACGGCAAAGGCTTCGTCTAAGTCGGTAAAGTTGCCGGTTTTAAGTTCGTTCACCAGTCTTTCTATGGTCTTAACTATGTCTCCCTCAGGTGGTGTACCGGCTTGCTCGTAGGTTTGGCCGTTGGGAATAGTGCAATAGTGCCATGGGTCCATGTGCTTGAATGATGGATCGGATTTTATAAAATCCATGTGGTTGCTCACCATTGCCAGCGACTCTCCGTTCAACACCCTGTTCAGGTTTTTCCGGGCCTTTTTTGTTAAGTGCTGTTCGGCTACGTGGCCCACCACACGGTGTCCGGTTTGTCCCCAAAAAACTGAAGCAACGGCTGGCTTCCAAACAGCAAATGCGTTGGTAGCCAGCAAGAAGAGCACTATTGCACGGTATTTTTTCATGTCGGTGGTTTTGAGAAGAACAAAAATAGGGAGGAAGCAGGAATGAGACAGCGAGGCTTGTAAAAAGTTTGTGTTAAAAAAAGAAAGGGCATGGCCTAATGGCACATGCCCAATCACCAACCTAACCTATCTATGAAACCACTATGGAATTGTGATTCATTTATATAAACAATAATCAATTGAAATGGTTCTGCCAGTTCAAAAAAATATAAAATATTTATAAATGTCGTTTAGCTAGGCCAATTGTCCCTCTTTGGAGGCGCACGGCCAGTGAGGGCAAGGGAGAGGATCACAAACCACTAACTAAACGACTTTGAAATATTTATAAATGATGTTTTTCAGCGCAGGGAAGCTGCCGGCCGAAGTTTATAACGAGAAAAGAAAATAGAAGAAAAGGACCATCCAGAGAGCATCTATAAAATGCCAGTAGGTAGTGAGGAGCTCCAGCTGCAGCTTTCTGTAAGGGTTAGTAAAGAAAATGAGCTGCAGTACGGCGTCAGTGGTTTTTTTCAGGGAGAGAATATAGCAATAGGCAAGATAAATGAGACCGATGATTACGTGCAAAATATGCAGACCGGAAAGCACATAAAGGTAAACAGCTGCTTCCCTGGAGGAGTTGTAAATATTATGTCCGCTTAGCTCGTTCCATCCTAAAAACTGTGAGATTGAAAAAAGAAAGCCAAGAATAAGCGTGATCAGCAGCGTTCGTTTGAGTTGTTTAGTTTTTTCTTTCACGAAAAACTCAACACTTCGGCTAATTGTAAAGCTTGACGTGAGAAGCAGAAGCGTGCTGATGACGAAACCTTTCGGGAACGGCACAGCCACTTCCTCCGGCATCAGCGGCTTGGCCACAGCGTAAGCAATCAACAAGAAGATAAATATTAAAGAACTCCCCAAAATGCCAAGCATGAGCATCATCTTGTGGGGATGCATTTTCTCAAGCTCGCTCAGGGTAAAGGAGTTGGGAGGGGTTCTCGTCTTCTTATAAAAATCTGGCATTTACACTGTTTAACAACTGAATAACTCTGGAAATGTGGAAGGAGTTCGGTTAGTGTTACGTTTATTCCACGAAAATGATATGGTCGTCATGTATATGTAACGCATCATCTTTACTTTTGTGATAAAATTTCAACGAGGTATTGAAGGTTTCAGAGTTTCTTTCATTATATAAACACGACGGCTTCGTAAAGTCGCTGGCCGAAAGTATTGCACAACCAGCTGGAAGTCCGACTGGAAGTCCGGCTGCTAATGGGCTTCAGGTAAAAGGATTGGTTGGTAGCCTCGATGCGGTAGTACCTGCGGCCGTATTTGCGATGGACAAGCGCTGCCACCTGTTTATTTTGCACGAAAAAGAGGAGGCAGCTTATTTCTTTAACGACCTTCAAAACCTATTCGGACAAAAAGAGGTACTTTTTTTTCCAACCTCGTACAAAAGACCCTACCAGTTCGACGAAACTGAGAACGCAAATATTCTGCAGCGGGCTGAGGTGCTCAACCGGATCAACAACCGAAGCGGGAATGGCGAACTGATTGTTACCTATCCCGAGGCCCTTACGGAAAAAGTAATCAACAAGCGGTCGCTAACCGACAATACCTTCAATGCCAAAGTAGGCGACAAGGTAGACGTAGATTTCATCGCTGAACTGCTGATGACCTACGATTTTGAACGGACGGATTTCGTTTACGAAGCGGGGCAATACGCAGTGCGGGGAGGCATTATCGATATCTACTCCTACGCCGCAGACCTTCCCTTCAGAATGGAGCTGTTTGGCGACGAAATTGAAAGCATAAGAGCATTCGACCCGGCTACACAGCTGTCGCAGGAAAATCTGAAATCCATCAGCATCATTCCCAACGTACAAACTCGGCTGCTACAGGAGCAACGGCAGTCGTTCCTCGACTTTATACCAAAAGAATCGCGGATTTGGGTGAAGGATCTTCAGCTGGTGTACGATCAGCTCGATAGCTACTTCGAAAAGGCCACCGCAAGTTTCGCCTCGCTGATGCAGGAAAGCGGCAACACACGCATTGTGCTCAGCCCATCCGATCTTTTTGAAAATGCCGAAAGCTTCAAAAAAAATGTAGGCAGGTTTCCGCTGATAGAGTTTGGCAACAGGTTTTACCTGGCCAACGCCAGCGTTTTCCAGTACCAGGCCGAGCCGCAGCCCCCTTTTCATAAAAATTTCGAATTGATGGTGGAGAACCTGAACCACCGTCAGCTGCAGGGCTTTTCCTTATTTATTGCGGCCGAATCGGAAAAACAAATAGAACGGCTGAACACAATTTTCGAAGAGCACGATTCGATGCTGCAGGTTGAGGGCATTGTTGCCGGCCTCAGAGAGGGTTTTGTAGATAAAAACCTTAAGCTGCTGTGCTATACCGACCACCAGCTGTTCGATAGGTTTCACCGCTACAAAACCAGAGAGAAGCACTCCAAATCAAAAGCGCTTACACTTAAAGAGCTGAAGTCGCTGCAGCCGGGCGACTATGTGGTGCATATCGACTACGGCGTGGGCCGCTTTGCCGGGTTAGACTCTGTAGACGTGGGCGGCAAAAAGCAGGAAGCGCTAAGGATTGTGTATCGCGACAACGACCTGCTGTATGTAAGCGTGCACTCCCTTCACAAAATATCCAAATATGCTGGCAAAGAAGGCATGCCGCCGCCGATTAACAAACTAGGCTCGCAGGACTGGGACATCAAGAAAAAGAAGGTAAAAAAGAAAGTAAAAGACATTGCCAAAGACCTTATAAGCCTTTACGCCAAAAGAAAAGCTGCTCCCGGTTTTGCTTTCCCTCCCGACAACTTTTTGCAGGCAGAGCTCGAAAGCTCGTTCATATACCAGGACACCCCCGACCAGGCTACTGCTACTGCCGACGTGAAAAAAGACATGGAGCAAGCGCATCCTATGGACCGCCTCGTGTGTGGCGACGTTGGGTTTGGTAAAACAGAAGTGGCTATACGGGCTGCATTTAAAGCCGCCAGCACAGGCAAGCAGGTGGCCGTGCTTGTGCCCACCACTATTTTGGCCATGCAGCACTTTCGCACCTTTAAGGAGCGCCTTGCCGGATTCCCCCTCGAAATAGATTATATCAACCGCTTCCGCACCTCCAAAGAAATAAAGGAAATACTCGACAAAGTGAAATCCGGAAAAATCGACATCCTTATTGGTACGCATCGTATTGTTAACAAAGACGTGGATTTCAAAAACCTCGGGTTGCTGATTATTGATGAAGAGCAAAAATTTGGGGTAAAAATTAAGGAGAAGCTAAAGGAAACCAAAGTAAACGTGGATACCCTCACGCTCACTGCCACGCCCATTCCAAGAACGCTTCATTTTTCGCTGATGGGAGCCCGCGACTTGAGCATAATAGCCACACCACCACCCAACAGGCAGCCTGTAACTACCGAACTACACGATTTCAACGAAAGTGTTATCAGAGATGCTATCAGTTTTGAACTGCGGAGAGGTGGCCAGGTATTTTTTGTGCATAACCGGGTGCAGGACATAGAGCAAATAGCCAATGTGGTGCTGAAGCTCGTACCTGAGGCCCGCATTGGTATAGCCCATGGCCAGATGGATGGTGCAAAGCTCGAAAAGGTGATGATGAAATTTATTGAAGGTGAATATGATGTACTTGTTTCCACCAACATTATTGAAAGCGGGCTGGATATACCCAATGCTAACACCATCATCATCAACCGGGCGCATATGTTCGGGCTGTCGGACCTTCACCAGATGCGGGGCCGAGTAGGCCGGTCCAATAAAAAAGCATTCTGCTACCTGCTGTCGGGGCCATCGTCGGGCCTGACGCCCGAGGCTCGTAAAAGGCTGCTTACGCTGGAGGAGTTTTCTGAGCTCGGCGACGGGTTCAAGGTAGCCATGCGCGACCTCGACATAAGAGGCGCGGGCAACCTTTTGGGCGGCGAGCAAAGTGGCTTTGTAAACGACCTCGGTTTCGACATGTATCATAAAATACTTGATGAAGCCATCCAGGAGTTGAAAGAAGAAGAGTTCAGGGACCTCTTTGCCGACGAAATGAAAAATGCGTTTGAAGCGGTGGCCAAAGACTGTGTAATTGAAACAGACCTCGAAATCCTTATTCCTGAAAGCTATGTAAGCAGCATTACCGAGCGGTTGAGTCTTTATTCGCAGCTCGATAACATTGAAGCAGAGCCCGAACTGGAAAAATTCAGACAGGATATAAAAGACAGGTTTGGGCCCATACCACCTGAGGTAGAAGAGCTCGTAAAAACCGTACGATTGAGGTGGCTTGCGAAAAATGCCGGTATAGAGAAACTCATTCTGAAAAACGAGACCCTGAAGTGCTATTTCGTGTCGGGCGAAAATGAGAAGTATTTCAAATCAGCTACCTTTGGCAAAATAATTGAATATGTGCAGAAACATCCTAAAATTTGCAAGATGAAGGAGCACAAGGGCAAATTGGTAATGAGCCTGGAGCCGGTAAAGAATATAGACGTGGCCCTGAGCCATTTGGGCAACCTTGTGCCTCAAAAAGAACTAACTGTTGTACAATAATTCCGCCGGGATCCCATTATTATTTTTTATGCCTATATTGGATCTCCTTTTTTTGAAAAATTATTATTATAATTGAAATTTGTGTTGGATCTTTATTAAAATATGACCGATCTGACCTACATTAGCTTTTTAAGTTCAAACAAACAGGTTATGAAAAAATTTGTTAACGTGTTATGTGCATCAGCGCTCGCTGTTGGTGTGTCTGCATTCCTGGGTGGGTGCGGATCCGGAACACCAACCAGCAGTAATCCTGGTAGCATCAGCTCAGTAACCGGCATCGAATACAACGAAGAAGGCGGTTTTCAGGTAAGCGACTACGCTGGCCAGCCTGAAGGACCCAACCTTATTTTCATTGAAGGTGGCCGTACCGTTCTGGGTTCTTTCGAAGAAGATTTGATGAACCGCAAGGACAATGTCGAAAGAACTGTGACTGTGTCTTCCTTTTACATGGATGAAACCGAAATAGCCAATATCCATTGGCTGGAGTATCTATACTACGTGCGCCTCGACTCTTCCACTGAATTTTACGAATCGGCACTGCCCGATACCACCGTGTGGGCAAGAGATCTTGCGTACAACGATCCGTACGTTGACCACTACCTTCGCTACCCGGGCTTCCGGTATTACCCGGTGGTGGGTGTTAGCTGGAAGCAGGCCAACGACTACTGTAGCTGGAGAACCACTGTGGTAAACTCCAAGCTGGCATCAGACGCCGGACTGGAAGATCTTGCACTGGCTGAGGCCGGAAGTGAGCGGATTCCACTCGAAAGTGGTGTAGTATTACCAAACTACCGACTGCCAACAGAAGCTGAGTGGGAATATGCCGCTCAGGCTCTTATTGGTGTGCAGTGGCTCGATGAAAACCAAACCCACCGCAGGCTTTATCCATGGGACGGCCATGCGCTGCGTAATCCTTACGGAAAAAAGATGGGTTACTTCCTTGCCAACTTCAAGAGAGGCCGTGGTGACTACGCGGGTATTGCCGGCAAGCTAAACGACGGTGCCATGATCACAACGTATATCTACGACTATCCGCCAAACGAATTCGGCCTGTACAATATGGCTGGCAACGTAAACGAGTGGGTATGGGATGTGTACCGCCCCTTGTCTTTCCAGGATTTTGAAGACCTGAACCCCGTTCGTCGCGACGGTTTCCTCGACGACGAGCAAGGCTACGATACCCAGAACTTCAACTCACTGGTGTCTGACAGGGTAAGGGTTTACAAAGGTGGCTCATGGGCAGACGTTGCTTACTGGATGTCGCCCGGAACAAGAAGATACCTTGAAGAGGATTCTTCTACATCTACAATTGGCTTCCGCTGTGCGATGATACGTGCCGGCACCAATTACTAAAAGATATCTGACACGCATGAAAGGCTCCTTTAACGGGGCCTTTTTTGTTTATGCATAGGCAAGTGTAGCGATGCCCACCTGGTTGGCACCATGCCCGATGAGCGCCGAAGCACAGCTCGCCAGGGTGGAGCCGGTCGTGAGCACGTCGTCCACTATCAACACATTTTTTTTGACAAGGCCATTGCCTGCGGCCTTAATCTCAAAAATATTCTCCACGTTTTCCCACCGTTCTATCCGGCGCTTTCGGGTTTGGGTGGAGGTGTGTCTTATCCTGGCAAGCAGGTCGGTACGCATTTCAATTCCGGTAGTGGCGGTAAGCCCTTCAGCAATTGCTTCACTTTGGTTGTAGCCTCTTATCTTCAATTTTTTCGGGTGCAGCGGTACAGGCACAAGAAGATCGAACGACGGAACCCTACCGTCAGCTATTAATGCTTCACCAAGCCATTTTCCCAACAACACACCCAAATCGTAGTTGTTGCGGTATTTTATCTGGTGAAGAAGTTTTTGGGTGATGCCGAACTTGTTAAATGGCAAAAATGCTTTTACATAGGTGATGCCCGGTTCATAAACAAACTTATTTTTTAGTAAGTTGTTGTTAATATCTGCTGTGGCAATGGGCAAATCGTGCCGGCAATAGGTGCATAAATGTTCTTCTCCTTTTACGAGCAGCCGGTTGCATCCCACACAGGTTTCAGGAAAAACCAGCGAGATAAAATCATTCCAGAGTTCATTTGCGATATTTACCATTTCGTAACAAAACCAATTAAAACAGAAATTAATGAATAAAGTAGAAGAGTTCAATAGCTATCGCAGCAAGATGAATAAGCGAATTCTTTCATCGGATAATAAAATAATTAAACGCATTTATAACCTCGACACTAACGCATACGCTGAAGGTGCCCTGGATGTAAAAACCAAAGAGATGATGGGGCTGGCATGTTCTATGGTGCTTCGCTGCGACGACTGTGTGAAATACCACCTGCAGAAATGTTATGAATTGAAATGTTCGGACGACGAAATGGAAGACATCTTTGGCATAGCCACCCTCATAGGAGGTACCATTGTGATTCCCCACTTGCGAAGGGCGGTAGAGTTTTGGGACGAACTAAAAAGTCAGGATCATGATTAAGAAAGACCTTGAGCTTGAAAGGGAGTGGCAGGCGCTTCTCGAAAAACTGGAACATGCTATCGGGAAACGCCCCGCCGACCTCAACGCAGTATTGTTTTTGATAGGCGTGCAGGAGCTGGGACGGGGAAGGAGAAATTTTACAAAAGAGCAAAAACAAGACTTAATGCATATTGCTATATGCAAGGTTCTCAGTTTCTCTGGCTTTTACGAGCTGGAGGGCGTGGATGAGGACGGCTGGCCCCACTGGAAGATGATGAAAAAATTACCGCATTTTGACTTGCTTGATCAGGAAAAGCTGCTGAAAATGCACGTAATAGAATATTTCTCTAAAGAGGTGGTAATATAATGAGTACCATTATTAGCTATAATGTAAACGGCATTAGATCGGCTATTTCGAAAGGATTCACCCGCTGGCTGCAATTGGCCGATCCGGATATTGTTTGCTTACAGGAAGTGAAAGCACACCCATCGCAAATTCCATTGCAGTTGTTCGAACAGCTCGGCTACCATTGCTACTGGTACCCGGCTGAAAAGAAGGGCTACAGTGGCGTGGCCATACTCTCGAAAAAAAGGCCGAATAACGTAGCGTATGGTTCCGGGTTCGATCAGTCGGATGCGGAAGGCCGGGTAATTCGTGCCGATTTCGATAATTTTTCGGTAATGAGCGTTTACATACCGTCGGGTTCTTCAGGCGATTTACGACAAGCCTATAAAATGGTTTGGCTGGAAGAATTTGCCGATTACATCTCAAGCCTGAAAAAACAATACGGTAGTCTTGTTATTTCGGGCGACTACAACATCTGCCACCAGGCTATCGATATCCATGACCCGGTCCGAAACCAAAAATACTCCGGGTTTTTGCCCGAGGAACGGGAATGGATCGGCCGTTTTATCGACAGTGGGTTTGTGGATACATTCAGGCACGTGAACAAAGAACCTCACCACTACTCGTGGTGGACATACAGGGCCAACGCGAGGGCCAATAACAAGGGTTGGCGTATCGACTATCACATGGCAAGTGAGCCAATGCGCCACCAGATCGAAGGGGCGGCCATACTGCCGGATGTGATTCACTCCGACCACTGCCCGGTGCTTCTGAGGTTGAAAGCTCAAAATTAGGGGCACTCTGCTGTGGCGATAAAGAAATTGCAAGATTTTAACTACATTCTTTTCACGATATTCGTTATAGCACAGAAGAGGGCCAACACATGAAACGAAGGAGAGAGTTATGAAAACATCATTCAACGCAATCAAAAGTGAGCTGGTTGCCTACAAAAAGAAGTACTACACAGACCGCCTGGTAAGGGGCATTCTTTATCTTTTACTTCTGGGGGCCACCATGTTCCTGGCTTTTACACTTCTCGAATTCAACTTCAGGTTTGGTAGCTTCATCAGGGCCTTTTTACTGTTCACATTTATCATTTTCATACTGGTGTTTACTACCTACTGGGTTATAAGGCCGCTTTGGGAGATTGTACGGGGTGGTAAAAATTTAAGCGACGTAGCAGCAGCACGGCAGATCGGAAGCTTCTTTCCGGAGGTAAACGACAAGCTGCTGAATGTACTACAGCTTCAGACCATGACAGAAGCAGACCAAAGCTTGCTTATGGCAAGTATCGATCAGAAAAGTAAGGAGCTTTCTACGGTTAAATTTGCCAACGCAATTAGGCTGGAGAGCAACACCAAATACCTGAAATACCTGGCGGCCCCGGTAAGTATAATTATCATTCTCTTATTGCTTGTACCTCAGCTATTTACAGAAAGCACTGCGCGGATTGTGCAGTACAACAAGGCGTTTACACCGCCGCCTCCTTTTACTTTTGAGTTGGTAAACGAATCGCTCGAGGGATTTAGAAATGAAGATTTTACGGTAAAACTCAAGATAGAAGGCAAAACGGTGCCCGACAATGTATACCTCGAAACAAATAGCCGGCGGATAAAGCTGGCCGAAAACAGCGATGGCGTGTATGAGTTCACTTTTCCGAAAATGCTTGTGAAGACGCAATTCCGGTTTGATGCTGCCGGTTATACAAGTCCCACATACGAAATAACGCTTCACAACCGACCCCTCCTTAAGAACTTCAACGTCTTTCTTGACTTTCCTGCCTACACCCAAAAAGAAGATATACTACTCGAAAATGTAGGTAATGTAGAGGTGCCCGAGGGAAGCAATGTGCTATGGCAATTTAATACCAGCGAAACCGACAGTCTTTGGTTGAGTTTTGAGGGCGACAAAAGGGTATATCCGGAGAGTGGCAGCGACGAACAGATATTTGAGGTGAAAAAGACTTTTTTCGATCCGCAATTTTACGAAGTGAACCTGGCCAACGTGCACAGCACCAACAAAGACAGAATCAGGTACCGGATAGACGTGGTTAAAGACAAAGCACCGTCAATAAACACGGAGGTGTTTCAAGACACAACCTTGTTCAGCTTTATCGTTCTGGGTGGTTCTATAAGCGACGACCACGGGCTTACCGATCTGAGTATCTACTACCAGAGCCAAAACGGTAAGGAAGAAAACAACTTCACCCGCATAAAACTTCCCATCGACAAAAAGCAGGCATCGCAGGGCTTTTACCACCAATGGAGAATCGACAGCATGAACCTGACGGAAGGCCAAACGTTGGCCTATTACCTGGAGGTAACCGACAACGATCAGGTAAACGGCCACAAGGCTACTAAAACCGGCCTTTACTATTTGAAAGTTCCATCCAGGAAAGAAATGAAGGAAGCGGTAGACAAGGAAGCAAAAGGGGCGGAGAAGCAGATTGATAAGTCGATTGATAACGCGAAGGAAATTCAGAGCCAGATAAAAGACATTGAAAACCGCCTGAAGACAAAAAAACAAATGGATTGGCAGGACGAAAAGCTGATTCAGGACTTACTGGAGAAAAAAGACAAGCTCAGCCAGGACATCGAAGACCTGAAACAGAAAAATGAAGCCTTGAACGAAAAGCGGGAGCGATTTTCGCAGCCGAGCGAAAAAATGAAAGAGAAAATGCAAAAGCTGCAGTCTCTGATGGATGAGTTATTGGATGAAGAAACAAAAAAGCTCTATGAGGAGTTGAAAAAGTTGCTGGAAGACAAGAGCCAGCTTAACGAAGTCCAGAACATGATGGAGCAAATAAGCGACAAAGAAGAAAACCTGGAAAAGGAGTTGGAGAGGGCGCTTGAGCTATTTAATAAAATGAAGTTTGACTTCAAGCTGGAGGAGGTTGTGCAGGACATCCGCGATGTACAGGAAAAGCAAGAGGAGCTAAGCGAAAAAACCGGTGATAAGGAGCAGTCGGAGGAAGAGCTGATAGAACAGCAGCAGGAATTACAGAACGAAATGGAGCAACTTCAGGAAGAAATGAAGGAACTGAACGAGCTTAATCAGGAAATGAAGAATCCGGAGTCGATGCCGGATGTATCGGAAGAGCAAAAGGAGATAGAGAAAAACCAGCAAGAGTCGATAGAGAACCTGCAAAACAATAAACGGAAGAAGGCTGCCGAAAACCAGCAGAAGGGTGCCCAGCAGATGAAACAAATGGGCGACAAAATGCAGCAGATGCAGAGCAATATGGAAATGACCATGCTGCAGGAAAACCTCGACAACCTCCGGGACATTGTGGACAACCTGGTAAAGCTATCTTTTGAGCAGGAAGACCTGATGAACGACTTTAAAGAAGTGAACCAGAGCGACCCCAGGTTTCTGGAACTTTCGCAGCATCAGCTCAAGCTTAAAGACGACGCTCAAATTGTGAAAGACAGCCTGTTGTCGCTGGCAAACAGGGTTTTTCAAATTGCTTCGTTCGTTACCCGCGAAGTTTCGGCTATGAACAACTACATGGATGAAAGTCTGGCAGCCTTAAAAGAGCGCAACAAATCACTTTCGATAAGCAAGCAGCAGTTTACCATGACTTCGATGAACAATCTCGCCCTGCTGCTGGACGACGTACTGCAGCAAATGCAGCAGCAAATGGCAGATGCGATGGGCGCTCCGCAAAAAGGGAAGCAGGGCCAGAAGCAAAAAATGCCCGGTTTGAGTGATCTGCAAAAAGAGCTAAGCAAGAAAATAAACGACCTCAAAAAAAGCGGAAAGACGGGCAGAGAACTGTCGCAAGAATTGGCTAAACTTGCTGCAGAACAGGAAATGATCAGGCGGGAACTTCAGAAGATGGGAGACCAGCTTGAAGGCGGAAAACCGGGCGAAAACGGCAAAATGCAAGACGCCATTAAGAAAATGGAAGAAACAGAAAAAGATCTTGTAAATAAGCGGATAACCGAGGAAACCCTGGAGCGGCAAGAAGAAATAGTGACCAGGCTTTTAGAGGCTGAAGAGTCGATGCGGGAGCGGGAGTTGAGCGAAGAGAGAGAGGGTGAAAGAGCTAAAGATTTTGAAAAGCGAATTCCTGCGGCGTTTGAAGAGTATAAGCAGTTGAAAGAAAAAGAAATAGAATTGTTAAAAACCGTACCTCCGAAACTGAACCCCTATTATAAAAGGGAAGTGAACGAGTACTTTAAGCGTATCGGCACAAACTAACTTGCTCAAAGATGAACAACATCAAAATTGAGATTCCCTCTCTACCAGAGAACATCCGGATTGTAGAAAGCTTTATCGATAATGCCAAAGAGCGTTTTCACCTTGACGACGATATTTATGGCAACATCATGATAGCGGTTACAGAAGCTGTAAACAATGCCATACTGCACGGCAACCACAAAGACCGCGACAAAAACGTACTGCTGCAGTTGGTATTGATGGAAAACAATCTTTTGTTTACTGTGCAGGACGAAGGATCTGGTTTTGACTACCAGCAGCTGCCCGACCCCACAGCACCTGAAAACATTTCTAAACCGGGCGGTAGGGGAATTTTCCTAATGAAGAATCTTTGCGACGAAGTTAAGTTTCTGGACCGTGGCCGAAAAGTGGAGCTCGTCTTTTATCTCGACTGAAAAATGAAAATTAACTTCTTCTCTGAAGATGTTCCCTTTAAAATTTCCAAACCGTCGGTTATACGTAAATGGATGAGCGAAGTCGCCGCAAAGGAGCAGCACCTCATTAAAGAACTAAATTACATTTTCTGTTCCGACGGCTACCTGCACGCTATCAATGTGCAATATCTTGGCCACGACACCTACACAGACATCATTACTTTCGATCACTCTGATGAGCAAAACGTAGTAGCCGGAGATATTTACGTAAGTGTAGAGAGAGTAAAGGAGAACGCTAAAACCTATGCATCAGATTTCGATGACGAACTTCATCGGGTAATGATACACGGAATACTTCACTTATGCGGCTACAAAGACAAAACATCAGATGAGGAACAGGCAATGAGAAAAAAAGAAGATGCTTGTTTATCTTTGCTTCGCATTTCCTAATGTTCCACGTGGAACATAATCCACGACCCGAATGTTAACCAAAGCGATATTAAAAACAACTAACGATGTTCCACGTGGAACATCAAAAACATTATGTTTCCTAAGTACGACGTAATAGTAGTAGGGGCGGGCCACGCCGGATGTGAAGCAGCAAACGCCGCAGGAACCATGGGCTCCAAAGTTTTACTCATAACCATGAACATGGGCACCATTGCGCAGATGTCGTGCAATCCGGCTATGGGTGGTGTAGCCAAGGGGCAAATTGTGCGAGAAATAGATGCACTGGGTGGCATGTCGGGAATAGTTACCGACAAAACCATGATTCAATTTCGCATGCTCAACAAATCGAAAGGCCCCGCAATGTGGAGCCCCCGGGCACAAAGCGACAGAATGCGTTTTGCTGAAGAATGGCGCCTCACGCTTGAACGCAATCCCAATGTGGATCTTTGGCAGGAAATGGTTTCATCTGTGCTTGTAGAAGGAGGGAGGGTAGTGGGTGTAAAGACCGGGATGGGGCTTGAAATACAGGCCAAAGCTGTGGTGCTAACAAACGGCACATTTCTAAATGGAGTAATTCATATAGGTGAAAAGAAGTTTGGCGGCGGCCGCACAGGCGAGCATGCTGCCAAAGGCCTGACCGAACAACTCGTGCAACTTGGCTTTCAGGCCGGTCGAATGAAAACCGGCACCCCCCCCAGGGTAGACGGACGGAGCTTAAACTACCAGGCAATGGAAGAGCAGAAAGGCGACGAACAACCCGAGAAGTTTTCGTACAGCAACGAAACCACAACTTTAACCAAACAGGCAAGCTGCCATATTACCTACACCAACTCGGAAGTACACGACATACTTGCCACCGGATTTGATAAATCGCCTATGTTCTCCGGCCGTATAAAAGGGCTGGGGCCCAGGTACTGCCCTTCTATTGAAGACAAAATCAATCGTTTCTCTGAACGAGATCGTCACCAGATATTTGTGGAACCAGAAGGCTGGAACACTGTAGAAGTATACGTGAACGGCTTTTCTACTTCCCTGCCGGAAGATGTTCAGTATCATGCACTGCGAAAAATTCCGGGCTTTGAAAACGCTAAAATGTTCCGCCCCGGCTACGCTATTGAGTACGACTTCTTTCCACCCACCCAACTCAACCTTACGCTGGAAACCAAACTGGTGGAAAGCCTCTACTTTGCTGGTCAAATAAATGGAACCACCGGCTATGAAGAAGCCGCCTCTCAAGGCCTGATGGCTGGAATAAACGCCCACTTAAAAGTGACTGAACAAGCACCTCTCATACTAAGCAGGTCCGAAGCATACATCGGTGTGCTGATTGATGATCTGATAAACAAGGGTACGGAGGAGCCCTATAGGATGTTCACCTCCCGCGCGGAGTTTCGGATACTTCTACGGCAAGACAACGCTGACATCCGCCTTACCGAGAAGGGTTACAAAATCGGGCTGGCATCGACTGCCCGCTTTAACGCCATGGTAGAAAAAAAACAGAAAACTGCGCAACTTCTACAAGAACTAAAAGATTTAAAACTAGCACCGGAAGAAATAAACGCTGCACTTGAGTCGATAGACACAGCGCCTATACGTGAGAAAGCCTCAGCATATACGCTGCTAAAACGTCCCCAACTGGAGATGACTGCAGCGGCTCAATTACATCCTAAGATGATAGAGCTTACCGACCGCTATCCGAATGACGCGCAGGTACAGGCAGTAATCGAAATAAAGTACGAAGCCTACATTTTAAAAGAAAAAGAGCTCGCCGAGAAAATAATACAACTCGAACACCAGAAAATAGACCCGCAATTCGACTACCATAGAATTCCTGCCCTATCGGCTGAAGCCCGTGAAAAGCTTCTCAAAATAAAACCACATACGCTGGGCCAGGCTTCGCGAATAAGTGGTGTAAACCCGGCCGATATTTCAATACTCATGGTCTATATGGGGAGGTAAGCAATATGTATGAGAGAGTAGAAGAATGTCCGCTGTGCGGCAACGCAAGATTCAAAAACTATCATATCTGCAAAGACAACCTGGTATCGGCCGAAAGCTTTGCTATCACAGAGTGCCTCTCGTGCGGACTCCTCTTCACCAACCCCAGACCCGGCAAAGATACGATTGCCAAATACTACAACTCGGCACAATACCTGTCGCACAACAAATCGGGCACATTGCTAGGCAGGCTATACACCACGGCGCAGCGGTATACCCTGTGGAGTAAATACCGCCTCGTCAGCAGCCTGCCACTTAACACAAAAAAGCTTCTGGACTACGGCTGCGGCACGGGCGGATTTCTTAGCTACATGAAGACGAAAGGATGGCAAACTGTTGGTATAGAGCCTGCCGGGCAAGCAAGAGTGCAAGCCGAGCAACAGGGCCTCAAGGTTTACCCCGATATAGATGCTGCCTCAGCAGCCGAATCAAAGCCTGAAGTTATTACCCTGTGGCATGTGCTGGAACATGTGCATGATCTCAATGAGACAATCAAACGTTTGAGAAAATTGCTGGCCAAAGGTGGTTACCTAATAGTAGCTGTGCCAAACATTGGCAGCTGGGATGCCACCTACTACCAACAACATTGGGCGGCGTTCGACGTTCCCCGTCACCTCTATCATTTTCGTGATCACACACTCATAGAACTACTGAAAAACCACAAGCTGACTTTCATCAAAAAATACCCGATGTACTTAGATTCGTTCTATGTCTCCATTTTAAGCGAAGGATATAAAACCGGCCGACAAAATCTACCCAAATCTATCATAAACGGTTGTAAATCAAATATTTATGGGTATAAAACTGGTCAGTATAGCAGCATGATCTATTTATTCAAAAAGAAATGAAGAACCTACTCCTTTTTGCCGCATTATGTACCTACTTAATTGCTGCTCTATGTTCGTGCGCCAGTCAGCAGCCTGTTACCGGCGGGCCCAAAGACACCATACCGCCGACACTACTCTCTACAACACCCAAACACAAATCCCTCAACTTCGCCGACAAAACAATAAGCCTGGTTTTTAGCGAACCGGTCAAAGAAAACCAGCTCAACAGCAAACTCATCGTAACACCCGACGATCAAAACAAATTCAAGACCACAATCAGGAAAAGCCAGGTTACATTAGAATTCGAAAAGCCCTTCAGAGACAGCACCACCTACACCCTCAACTTTAACAGCAGTATAGAAGACATAAGCGAAGGCAACGACGCCGAAAATGTAATACTAGCCTTTAGCACTACAACCTATATCGACTCCCTCTCAATAAATGGCGTAGTAACAGACCTAATGACCAGCAAGCCACTACCAGATGTAACCGTTGCTCTGTATGTGGCAAACGATACCACCCACATTTTCAACAAACGGCCGCTATACTTTACGAAAACATCCAAGGAAGGCAACTACAGCCTCGAAAATCTGAAAACCGGTTCATACCGACTCTATGCTTTCGAAGACAAAAACAAAAACAATCTGTGTGAGTCCAACTCCGAAAAACACGGTTTTGCTGCAGACACTCTAAACCTTACTTCCAACATCGACTCCCTTAACATCGCAATACTACTGAACGATGTAAAGCCATTGAACCAAATCGCCGCCAGAACCTCCGGTGTATATTTCGAAAGTAGGTACAACAAGGCACTGCAGGATTATCAGCTGCAGCCTCTTGCAGACAGTGCCCGCCTCCAAAACTGGCAAATCTACAGCAGTCTTACCGAAGACCTGCGTGGCATTACTTTCTACCCGGCAAGCAATCCCCGCCGCGACAGCCTTCTCGTCGCTATTGCAGCAACCGACAGCACTAACAATACCGTCACCGACAGCGTGTATTTAAAATTTGAGCCTAGCAGACGGACAAAACCCAAATTCAGTTACGTGGTCACACCTCCTACTGAGTCGGAGATAACACCCGTTACAAACATCCTATTCAACTTCAACAAACCCTTGCTCTCCTACAACCTGGATTCCATCAAGATCGCTATCGATTCCGTCTTCACATTTCCTCTGCAAGTCGACAGCACATACTTAAACGGAAGACGAACACAACTGCAACTTTTTGTAACCCTAAATACTTCACTGATATCCAACCTCAAAGCATCACTCAAGGCTAAGCAAGATACGCTAGCTCCTGACACCACTACCGCTGAGTTTAAATCGACACAATCGCTTGGCCAGCTCCTTTCAAAATACAAAGACAACTATACAAGAATCAAATTGCCTAAAGCATCATTCATATCTGTTGACAAAGACACATCTGCCGCGCAGTTCCTCGAATACCGTTTTATCAATCCGGAAGAAAAAGGCATAGTAAGAGCAATAGTTAACACACAAGCCACCAGCTACACTGTACAGCTGATCAACAAATCTTACCAGGCAGTCAAATCGATTTCTACATCGAGAAACGTAGAGTTTAAAAACGTGCCACCCGGCGACTATACTTTCAGAATACTCTTAGATCAAAACAACGACGGCCAATGGTCGCCGGGCAACAGTTTACGCTGGATACAACCTGAAAAAGTGATTGTCTACCCCCAGTTTTTCAACGTGAGAGCCAACTGGGTAATGGACAACATCGAAATTGATTTCTAGTGGATAACTTGTTTCGAACTGCTGATAACCTCTGAATATCACTACATCGTTCGGCAATCTCAAGAGCGGCAAAACCCACTGTGCATAAACCGCAGTTTTTCCACATCACACTTCACACTACTTTTCTCTCTTCCGATCAAATTCTATTCACATTGCCCCGAACCAATTATCCACATATATAGTATATAATAGCAAATGACACAGATAATGTGTTAGATTGATGTGGGAAACTGAGCAGTTACTCACAACCGTCGATGCAACCTTTTGTCCGTTTATATTTTTCCACAAATCCACTGCCTTAATAATATCCCTTTAAATATTAATTTAAATATTTAGTTATATATACCACGGTGTGTAAATGTTGATAAATGAGCAGAGTTATAATAATCACCCTCCTTTCGCTTAGCCTCGCAGTGTCGGCCTATGGCCAGGATAATGCTAAGATTGACCTGGCCAACGAGTATCTGGGCCAGGGAGAAGTTGATAAAGCATACGATATATATAAAGAGCTGGCAAAAGACATTAGGAATGTTGCCTACATTCACAACAACTACCTTACACTGCTGCTCAATCTTGGCGATTATAAAGAAGCTGAAGACTACGTGGAGCGCCTTATAAAGAGGTTTGAGGCGAATATTTATTACCAGATAGATCTTGGTTTAGTATACCAGGCAGCAGGAAAAAAGGAAAAAGCAGATCAGCAGTTTAATTCGGTAATCAGCAACGTAAAGTCGGAGACTACCAAGCTGCGGATGACCGCACAGCATTTTATTTCGAAGCAACTAAGAGAGTACGCCCTCAAAACATACCTTGTGGGGAGAGAGCAGGCAGGCAACCCTTACGCATATTCCATCGAGTTGGCCAACATCTACCGGCTGATGAACCAAAAGGAAGCCATGATAGAAGAATACCTCAACTTCGCCATTCAGAATCCTAACAATATCAATTATGTAAGAAATATTCTCCAAAATCTCCTCTCCGAACCTGAAGAACTGGAGGCACTTGAGCGACTGCTTATCCGCAAAATCCAGGCAAGCCCCAACGACATAATGTATGGCGAGCTGTTGATATGGGTGAATCTGCAGCAGAGGAATTTTTTCGGTGCTTTTACGCAGGCACGTGCAATAGACCGAAGAGAAAAAACGGAGGGTAACCGTGTAATAGAAATAGGCATGATAGCCGTGGAGAACGACGCCTTCGAAGATGCGGAACAAATATTTTCATGGATAACAGAAACATACCCCAATTCTGCTAATTATGTTCTTGCACGCCGCATGCTTATCAAGGCCAGGGAGGGGAAGGTTAAAAACACATTCCCGGTAGATACAGCGTCTATCCGCACACTCATTGCCGACTACGAAAATCTCATAAAAGAATCGGGCCTCAACAACAATACCCTGGATGCGCTGAGAAGTAAAGCGCTTCTTCATGCCTTTTATCTCGACGAAAAGGAAGAAGCCGTTGTGATACTACAAGATATCATTTCGTTTCCCCGGGCAAATGCACAGCTCATCGCCAATACCAAACTCGATCTGGGTGATATTTACCTGCTTACCGGCCAGCCGTGGGAATCCACCCTGCTATATTCGCAGGTTGAAAAATCGGATAAGGAAAGTTTAATCGGGTATGAAGCCAAACTTAAAAATGCCAAGCTAAATTACTACAATGGCGATTTTGAACTGGCCAAGGCACACCTCGATATTCTTAAGCTCGCCACTTCCCGCGAAATTTCGAACGATGCAATGTCACTCAGCTTGTTAATTCAGGACAACACCGTGCTGGATACTTCCGATGTAGCAATGAAAAAATTTGCCGCTACTGATTTGCTGTTGTTTCAGAATATGAAAAATGAGGCGCTCAAAAGTTTCGAGTCAATATTGAATGAATTTCCGAATCATCGGCTTACAGATGAAATTTGGTACAGGATGGCCAAAATTCATCATGAACTTGGCAATGGTGAAGAAGCCGTTCAGCTTCTCGACAAGATACTAATGAACTACTCGTTTGATATTTTGGCAGATGATGCACTCTACCTGAAAGGCCAAATACTCGACTACCAAATTGAAGACAAAGCACAAGCTATGGAAGCATATCAGCTTTTGCTCTCGTCGTATCCGGGCAGCATATACACTGCCGAGTCGCGCAAACGCTTTAGGGCTTTGCGCGGCGACATGAGGCCCTGATCATCCACCAAATCGAAATTATTTGCAGCTACACAGCCGACTAAAATTAGTATGCATGCATAACAAATAATTTATATATTTGATAAATACTGGCTTACAGCAAATAAATGAAGAGAGAGGAAACTGTCGACTATAATATAAAAGCTGTGTGGCATGCGATTGCCAGGATGTATAACCAAGCCGGCCAAAACGACGGCATTACAACATCCATTGGCTTTGTACTATTAAATATTGATAGCGAAGAGGGAACCCCGGCAACAAAAATTGCCCCCCTCATGGGTCTGGAAGCCCGCAGCCTTACCCGCATGTTAAAAAACATGGAAGAGCGGGACCTTATATATAAGTCGCCCGATCCCAACGACAGGCGATCGGTGAGAATATTCCTAACCAAGAAGGGCAAATACCAGAAAGAGCTGTCGCGGCGGGTAGTATTGGCATTTAACGAAATGGTTTACGACCAGATACCGGAAGACCAACTGAAGGTTTTTTTCAATGTTATCCGCCAGATCAACTCTATGATAGAAGACAAAAACCTTATCCAAACATACATTAACGAATCCAAGATCTATGAACAGAGTTATTAAAAAAGTGGCGGTATTAGGCTCGGGTATCATGGGCTCACGTATAGCCTGCCACTTTGCAAACATCGGTGTTCAGGTATTGCTTTTAGATATTGCTCCAAAAGAACTTACAGAAGATGAGCAGAAGAAAAAGCTGACTCTCGACAGCCCGGTGGTGAAAAACAGGATAGTAAATAATGCTTTGCAATCTGCTATAGCGTCTAAACCAGCACCTCTTTTCGATAACAAAAAGGCCACCTTCATCAAAACAGGAAACTTTGATGACAATATGAAAGAGATTGGCTCATGCGATTGGGTAATGGAAGTGGTAGTCGAAAATCTGGATATAAAAAAGAAGGTTTACGATCAGGTCGAAAAGTTCAGGCGCTCCGGCACGCTGGTCACCTCAAACACCTCGGGCATTCCTATCCACCTGATGGCTGAAGGGCGGTCCGATGATTTCAAGAAACATTTTGCAGGCACCCACTTCTTTAACCCGCCGCGTTACCTCCGGCTACTCGAAATTATCCCAACTCCGCATACCGACCAAAAGGTAGTGGATTTTCTGATGCACTATGGCGACCTGTACCTCGGCAAGGAGACAGTGCTTTGCAAGGACACGCCGGCCTTTATTGCCAACCGCATAGGCGTTTATGCTATTATGTCGGGTTTGCATACCATCGAAAAAATGGGATTGACAGTGGGAGAGGTCGATCGGCTAACAGGGCCGGTTATCGGAAGGGCCAAATCGGCAACGTTTCGCACAACCGACGTGGTGGGGCTCGACACCATGGTGAACGTATCCAGAAACTTGCACAAGGGACTGCCACACGATGAGTCGGTAGAAGCGTTTCGTCTGCCCAAAATGGTGGAGGAATTATACAACCGCAAATGGTGGGGCGACAAAACCAAACAAGGCTTCTTTAAAAAGACAACAAACGAAAAAGGAGAAAAGGAAATACTTGAGCTTGATCTAAAGACGTATGAGTACGGCCCCAAAACCCGGGCAAACTTCAAATCGCTGGAGGCAGTAAAAGACGTTGAGAGCCTGAAAGAAAGATTGCCTCAGCTTGTGAATGCTTCCGATAAGGCTGGCGAATTTTACAGGGCTATTTTTTACGACCTTTTCAAATACAGCTCGTTCCGGATTCCTGAAATAGCAGACGAGCTGTATAAAATTGACGAAGCCATTAAAGCCGGATTTGCATGGGAGATGGGCCCATTCGAAACGTGGGATTTGCTGGGGGTAAAAAATACGGTGGAGAAAATGGAAAGTGCGGGCGAGAAAGCCGCTCCATGGGTGCACGAAATGCTTTCGGCCGGAAACACCAGCTTCTACAAATTTGAGGGAGGTAAAAAGCTTTACTACGACATACCCACCAAATCGTACAAAGGTATTCCGGGAACAGAAGGCCTTATACTGCTGGATGCTCTTAAAGGCAATAAAGTAGTGTGGTCGAACGCCGGCGCCACACTCTACGATATTGGCGATGGCATCCTCAACCTGGAGTTTCACACCAAAATGAATTCGCTGGGGCAGGAAGTTGTAGAGGGCATTAACCTGGCAATTGACAAAGGTGAAAAGGATTTCAGGGGCCTGGTGTTTGGCAATGAAGACGCAAATTTTTCTGCCGGTGCTAATCTTGCCATGCTTTTTATGTACGCCGGTGATCAGGATTTCGATGAGATAAACCTGATGATAGCGCAGTTTCAGAAAACGATGATGAGAGCGCGCTACTCGGCCATCCCCGTGGTATCGGCACCATCCGGTATGGCG
Organism: uncultured Imperialibacter sp.; assembly: GCA_965651695.1. GTDB lineage: Bacteria > Bacteroidota > Bacteroidia > Cytophagales > Cyclobacteriaceae > Imperialibacter. The sequence continues at coordinate 34,089 of CBFGTI010000041.1, forward strand.
CTTGGCGGAGGCTGCGAACTTTCCATACACTGCGATGCCATACAAGCACATGCCGAAACCTATATCGGCCTGGTCGAATTTGGCGTGGGCCTTATTCCGGCTGGCGGCGGTACCAAGGAAATGACCCTGCGGGCATCCGACTCTTACGCCCCGGGCGACCCCGAGTTGAACAGGCTGCAGGAGTATTTCATGACTATTGCCACGGCAAAAGTTGCCACTTCGGCAGAGGAAGCCCGCAAGCTCGGCTACATCCGGTCGTCGGACGAAATTACGCTGAACCGAAAGAGGTTACTGGCCGACGCAAAAAAGAAAGCGATAGAGCTAGCCGACGCGGGCTATGTGCAGCCAGTTGAACGGACGGATATTAAAGTAGAGGGCAAATCGAGCCTGGCACTATTTGAGGCAGGCATAACCGGAATGCTCTACGGCAAATATATTTCGGAGCACGACGCCAAAATTGCCCGCAAGCTTGGCTACGTAATGAGCGGCGGCGATTTGTCGTCTCCCACGGAGGTGTCGGAACAATACCTGCTCGACCTGGAAAGAGAGGCTTTTCTCAGCCTCACGGGCGAACCCAAAACCCTTGAGCGGATCCATAGCATTTTGTTTAAAGGAAAACCGCTTAGGAATTAGTTATCGGTTATCGGTTATCAGTAATCAGTAAAATCTTAAAAGTTGACAACATGAATGCATTTATAGTAGCCGGATACAGAACAGCCGTAGGAAAAGCCAAAAAGGGTGGCTTTCGCTTTACCCGCCCCGACGACCTGGCCGCCGATGTAATAAAACACCTGGTCGCATCCGTACCGGGTTTCGACGCTAAGAGAGTGGATGATCTTATAGTGGGGAATGCCGTGCCCGAAGCCGAGCAAGGCATGCAAATGGGCCGGATGATATCGCTGCTTTCGCTTCCGCTGGAAGTACCAGGTATGATTGTGAATCGCTATTGCGGCTCGGGTCTCGAAGCAATCCATATAGCTGCGGCCCGCATACACGCCGGAACAGCCGATTGCATCATCGCCGGTGGTACTGAGTCGATGTCGATGGTGCCAATGATGGGCTACAAAACCGCCCTCAACTGGAAGATTGCGCAGGCAACCCCGGAATATTACCTAAGCATGGGCCTTACTGCGGAGGAGATTTCCAAAGACTACGATATTTCACGTGAGGAAGCTGACGAGTATTCTTACAACTCGCACCAAAAAGCTGTGAAGGCAATAAAAGAAGGCAAGTTTAAGGAAGAGATTTTGCCCATAAAGGTGCACGAAACCTACGTGGACCAAAGTGGCCAGAAAAAAGAAAGAGACTTTGTTGTTGATACCGACGAGGGCCCGAGAGAAGATACCAGCATGGATGTGTTAAGTAAGCTGAAGCCTGTTTTTCGGATGGGTGGCCGGGTTACAGCTGGTAATTCATCGCAAACCTCCGACGGTGCCGCCTTTGTGATGGTAATGTCGGAAGCTATGGTGAAAGAGCTCAATCTAAAACCGATAGCTCGCATGGTTTCGTACGCCGCTGCCGGTGTGGAGCCGCGAATAATGGGCATAGGCCCGGTGGCAGCAATACCTAAGGCGCTTAAGCGTGCAGGCCTGAAACTGCCCGACATTGACCTGATAGAGCTAAACGAAGCATTTGCCGCCCAGGCGTTGGCTGTGGCCAAAAACCTGGATATGGATATGGCGAAGCTCAATGTAAACGGTGGGGCCGTGGCATTGGGGCATCCCCTTGGCTGCACCGGTGCAAAGCTCTCGGTTCAGATATTTAATGAGCTTAGAAGGAGAAACAAGAAATACGGTATGGTAACAGCCTGCGTGGGAGGAGGCCAGGGTGTAGCCGGAATTTTCGAGCTTCTCAATTAAGATTTAGACCCAAAGATGTATTACTGAGGCACTGGCGTAAAGCCGGTGCTTTTTTTATGCCAGATCTTTTCCAAAAGGTGTAAGCGCCAGTGAAGCGAGCTTCATGTGCTGG
>CBFGTI010000042.1:0-35698 GCA_965651695.1 uncultured Imperialibacter sp.
CCACCTTTTTTCCGGCAAAGAAAAACCTTTTTAACTTTTGCTCCACAGGTTTTCGGATTGATCCCTCAATTTTCACTAATGCAGCTCTGATTGGATCGCCTGCTCACTCATCCTTCGCAAGCGGGTCTGCTGCAAAAGCTTTCTTGATTACATTTTGCCCTACCAGCTTACCCTGTGCTACTCCAGCTTCGCAAGCATCACGAAAGTGGATTCCTCCGTAAAGGCGTGAAACAGCAGCCTCGTCGGCCGCCTGATAGAACGAAGTGAATGCCCGTTCGGGAATCCCAAAGTACACCTCGGAGGTATCGATGAAGCTGAAATTGTCGCCAAGCAAGTGGGTGAGCACAGTGGACGCTGCTGCCGAGGCCACACTATGTCCGCTCGAATACTCTGGAAAGGGTGGTGTTTGCAAAAGAGGCCGCCAATCGCGGTCCAGGTATTTATTAATGGTGGTTTCGGGCCGTATCCTGTCGCTAGTGTATTTCTCCTGCCAGCAGCTGATAAAGGCATCGTGAAGGGCGAGCGCCACCATCGTATGTATAAGAATCGTTTTCTCAAGTGGAATATCGGCCTTGGCGCACGCATTCGACAGGCACAGGCATTGGGCTGGCATTGTCGAAGAGTCTCGTGGAGCTTCATCGGGGCAAAATAGAGGTGCAAAGCATGGAGGGACAGTTCAGTAAATTTACGATTACCCTTTTGAAAGGAAACTCCCACTTCAAGTTCACCGAGATTGCTCCAAGCTTTGTTAATAACGAAAATAACCCGTCGCTAACGCGATTTTTTCCTTCCGTGGCCAGAGCGCAGCAGTTACAGGATGGAGCTGCAAGCGGTAAAAAGGCTTTTAAACTTCTGGTGGTTGAAGATAACAAAGAGGTTAGCGATTACCTGTGTTCTATCCTATGCAGCGAGTACGAGGTAAGCGTAGCTCATAACGGGAAGGAGGGCCTCAGCCTGGCAGTAGAAATGATGCCTGACTTGATTCTGAGCGATGTGATGATGCCGGTGCTGGACGGGATAAGCTTTTGTAAGCGGTTGAAAGAAAATATAGCAACCTGCCACATCCCCCTGATCTTTCTAACTGCCCGAACTTCTCCGGTCTTTAAGGTTGAGGGGCTCGAATTGGGTGCGTTCGACTACATTACCAAGCCATTCGACAGTAAAATTCTGCTGCTGAAGATACGAAACCTGCTGGCGGCCAGAGAACAGCTAACCAGGATGTTTTCAGAAAAGGAGTTTTTGCAGATTGAACCCAGGCAGGTTACGCTCAATACGAGGGACGAGCTATTTTTGCAGGCGGCCTTGCAAAGTATTGAAAATAATATGGAAAACGCGACGTACTCCGTAAACGACCTGTGCCATGCTGTGGGCATGAGCAAAGCTACGTTGTTTCGGAAACTGAAAGCGCTCACCGGCCAGTCGGCCAACGAATTTATCAGAACCATCCGGCTAAAACGAGCTGCCCAATTGTTTTCACAAGACGGCTTCTCTGTGTCGGAGGTGGCCTACAAGGTAGGTTTTAACGATCCGAAATACTTCCGGATCTGTTTCAAAAAACTCTTTCATGTATCGCCCTCCGAGTATGCCGGACGTGAGAAAGCAGAAGTTTGAGGCGTTCTCCGGGTAAACGGGTAAAAAAAGGAAAAAAGCAAAAATCCCTCCAGGCAAGGAACCTCGGAGGGATTTCGGCAATTTAATGCTTGAGCTTCTTAATTAAATACGCTTTTAAGGCCTTCCAGCTTTTGGTCCACCTGGGTGTCCACATCAAACGAGAATCGTGCTTTTTCCCACCCGAAGTGTACTTTACCCACCTTATTGTTTTCAGGGGAAATAAAGAACATTAACCGCTCCATTGACTCACCCACCATTTGGGGAGTTACTTTAATGGCCACGGCGTCGTCTTTTGCAAGTGCCTCTTCATCAATCTTGTTGTCCTTCATATAAGCAAAAACAGAATTGCCTTTGCTGTTTAAATGCACTGTCCAGTCGCCACTTTGCTGTGGTGTAATGAACAGCGAGTACTTGCCGGGGCGTACGTTGGTGCCGGCAATGCTAACACCGGTGCTAAACTCCATGGTAGTAGCGGCATTGGCACCGGCTCTCCACGAAGCACCATAAGGCACTAGGTCGCCCCATACTTTACGGCCTTTTACAGCCGGCGATGAGTAGTCGATGGTAATCTTGGTGAAACCGACTACTTGCGACACCGAAGCCGCAGGGCTTGCCGCCGGCGACTGGAGCTGGGCAACCGCCTGCTCGCTAATTACACAAGCAATTAAAAAGGCTAATGCCGGAAAAAAGAGTTTTACGTTTTTCATGGTTTTATTGATGTTTGGTTAAAATAGATATTTTTTCAAATTAAAAATTGAAGCGGTCACGATTTTCCGAGATCTGTTAACTCGATGACCGCAGTTTCAATGCCCTTTTCGGTGGTCCATGCCAGCACTAATTGTTTGCCGTCGGAGGTTAGCTGAGGAAATCCACTCTGCCTGGTGGTTGCAATGTCTGCCACTGCCCATTCCTCCCTGCGCTGCCCGTCTATAGTGAAAACGGCAACTTTTAACAGCCCCTTGCCGTCCACCAGTTCGATCCAGCTTACGGCCACAAAGTCTTTATTTATCAGTTTCACGTCGGCCCGGCCGGCTGTAGCCTTGTGGCTTACCTTAATAGGTACCGACAAATGCTTGCCTCCTTCATCAGAAAGCGACAGCTGCACTTTAGGCTCATCATTGGCTGCTGTAAACCACACCACGGCCACCTGCTCGTCAATCGCATCTGCTTGAGGCCCATTTACAGGGCAAGCCTTTATCTCCCACTTGTCCTCGCTAAGAATGGCAGGCTCGGTCCAGCCGTTTTCCGTCCACATCACCTCGGCAATATCCCTTACTTCACTTTCAGAGCGGTCGCGGTAAAACGTAACCAACCCATGGCCGCTGAGTACCGAGGCCGTCTGGCAGCAGTCGCATACCCGGCTGTCGAGCACTTCCTCGGCTTCAACGGTGCCATCTTCGGCTACGTAACCTCCCATTAGCGTCATTTCATAGTGAAGATCGTGCTCGCCGCCATGGCCTTCCCCCTCATCTCCGGAGGGATACTTTCGGCCGTCAAGCCATGAGGCAAACATACGGCCGCTGGGGAAAGGAACAAGCGATACAAAACCGTGCTCGCGGGGCAGGGTGTCGGAGTGAAGTGTGACCGGGCTGGTCCAGGTGGTGCCGTTGTCGGCCGACCTGCTAATTTTCACCTGATAATCTACACCGCCGGGGCCGTTTTTCTGCAACCAGTGAGCCGCCATCCGCCCGTCTCCCCAAGAGATCACGGAAGGATAATCGGCCCAATTCACAAACCAATCGGATCCTGAAGCAACCTGAACTGGCGCCCCCCATGAGTCACCCTCCAGCGGCCGTACAAAAAGGCGTGCTGCAGCGTCATCCTCAACAACGTAAGAAAGAAAAGTTTTGCCGCTTGCATCTGTAGTAAGAAAAGGAAGCTGTGCATTTTGCAGCTCCTCTGCAGCCACTTTTGCTACGGGCATTCTCTCCTCGCTGGGAGCCACCACACAACCGTGAAGGCATAGCACTACCACTGCAGCCGGATAAAAAATTAACCTCTTGAACATGTCTATTTAGTTTCTGTGATAAGTTGAATGCTTTCCTGGCTATCCCATTCTCTGGCGCCTGTTTCCTTGAAAGCAAGGTTTCCGTCCGCATCAAAAATAAAGGTGGTTGGAAGAGCAAAAACTCCCAGCGCCGAAAGATCGGCCTGTGAAGTAACTATTTGAAATTGATAGTTGTTTTTGTCTCTAAATGCCTTTACTCTTTCAGGTTTCTCGTCGGATGCCGCAATAAAAATAACATTTTTATCTGCCAGCGCCAGTGCTGCCCGGTCAATTGATGGCATTTCGGCCAGGCAGGGTTTACACCAGGTTGCCCAGAAGTTCAAAAAAACAGTCTTCCCCCGTAAGGCTGATGTATCGAGTGGCGTACCATCCAATTGATATAGCTGAAGGGATTTCCACGACATGGAAAGGTTTTCCTGTTGTCCTGCCGCATTCATGGCCCAATCGCCTGCCTTTTCTTTTGTGCCTCCACAGCTGCTCAGCGTGGAGGCGAAAAGAAAAAGCAGGACAGACTTCTTGAAAAGAGCCGTCATATTAGTTGATGGTTTCTTTTATGCTTCCGCAGTTAAGCATGCTGTCGCCAAAGTATGGGTTCTTAACTTCTTTCACTGTGGTAAGCCAGAATGCTCCCGTGTTATTGAGCGCCATTGGGCAATAGGCGAGGTGCACTTCACCTGTTGCAATGTGTTCCTTTACCAGAGTTGTCATTTCGTTGCTAAGCGACGAAAAGGCAGCTCTTTGCACTTTCAAGTCGGTGGCGGCGGCAATTTCATTTGCAAAGCCGGCAACTTTTTCCGAATCCTTGAGCGCTTCTGCCAGGGCTTTAGCGCCCTTGGCCGCTTCGGTAGCGTCGGAAGCTGTAAGGGCCGTTTTCACATGAATGTAGTGCTGATAAGCCTCTTTGAAGCCATTGTCTTTGAAGGTGGGTCCCTGCTGCATTTCCGCTGCCGGTTCGGTGGCAGGTGTTTCGGCGGCGCTGTGGCCGGAGTGAGACTGATTGCCAGAGCAGGCGAAAGAAAGGGCACCCGCTAGCACAAATACAAGAGGTAATACGATGGTTTTTGCAATTTTCATGAGTTTAGTTTTTAAGTTTTAAGTTCTGAGTTTTAAGTTCTGAATTTTAAGTTTTGAGCCGGCTGGAAGCTTTTGATTTTTTAATTTCCGGTTCTGAGCCGGCTGAAAGCTGTTAAGTGGTATTTATTTGATTATAAAACATTTATAATATACTTGTTAATTTTTCACTTTAATGTCGGTGTTCGGCAGTTTGCGGGTTGGTTGCGCCGTCTTTTGCCATCACATCCTTCCTGTAGGTTTCCTTCACCTCGCCACACGCAAGCATCGACTCACCAAAATAAGGATTGCGAATTTCTTCTACTTCGCTTAGCCAAAATGCGCCCTTGTTGTCGATGGCCATAGGGCAATAAGCTTTGTACATTTTGTCGTTGGCAAGCCCGAAGGTCTCGGTCATTTGCAGGATATACTCCGACAGGTCAACGAAATACCGGCGCTGGATTTCCAGATTTGTTTCGTTCCCTAATAATGCAAGCTGAACTGCAATCGAATCTTTGAGGGGCTCCCACATAGCACTGGCTTTGTCCTTTAAACTGCGGCTGTCTACTCCCGTCAATGCTTTGTTCAGCACACCCACGGTTTTTTGTGAGGCAGCCGGATCAGAATCAACCAGCGAATTTTTCAGGTCGATGTACGCATCAGCAAGTGCCGTAATCTGCATCCTGAATTCGGGGTTAACATCGAAGGTTTTCGTCTCAGGCCGCAGCATCATACTATAGTTGCCGGCAAGCTGCGCTGCCGCGTCGATGGAAAACGCTCCGTTACTCACTATTTCCTCCCCGGCGTCCAGGCCAGCCTCTACCAGGTAAGTTTCTCCAAGCCGTGCTCCCAGGGCGATTTCCCTCATTTCATAAGCCGGAAAATCGGTATCGGGCACCTTTACGTACACCACCGATCGCTTGCCCGACCACAGCAGGGCCGTGCGGGGAATAACCACCTGGTTTTCGTTGCCCGCCGCCGACAGTACCTTCGCGCTAACGAACATATCCGGCTTTAAACGGAAGCCTCTGTTATCAGCTTCAGCTCTTACGGTTACCGTCCTTGTTTGTGGGTTAACAATCGGGTCGATATAGGCAATTGTGGCCTGCATTTCGGCGCCGGGCAGGGCAGCTACCGTAAACGTAACCGGGTTACCCACTCTCAGCCACTCAAGGTCGCTTTCGTAGGCATCAAGCATCACCCACACTTTGCTGAGGTCTGTAATTTCGAAAAGTACGGTGCCGGTGGAAACGTAGTCGCCGACGGCCACATTACGGGCAACTACAATCCCGGCTCTTTCGGCATATACCTCAAAGCGTTCCGTTACCTTACCGGCGGCTTCAATCTGTTTGATTTGCTCGTCAGTTATTTTCCATAACCGCAGCTTCTGCTGTGCCGCCTCGTATAGTTCCGGATAGCTTTCTTTTGTTTTCGCAGCTTCAATCAGCTCTTTCTGTGCTGTTAAGAGTTCGGGAGAATATACAGACGCCAGCCGCTCACCTTTGCGTACCTGCTGTCCGGTGAAGTTCACAAACAGCTTTTCAACTCGTCCCGGAAATTTGGCGGTAATAGTGGCCAACCGTTGTTCATCCGCTTTAATTTTGCCGGTAAGTGCCACCTCTTTTTCGGGCAGGAGTGACGCAACCCTGGTCGTTTGGATGTTAGCCAGGGCAACGGCCTCGGGCGTCATCTCGTGCACCATAGCGCCCAATGAGCTGGTTCGCTGCGCTGTGTTGGCAGGAATAAGGTCCATGCCGCAAATCGGGCACTGGCCGGGTTCGCTCATCCGTATCTGCGGATGCATTGAGCAGGTCCAAACCTCGTCTTCATTCTCACCGTGTTGATGCGTGGCGATGCGGTCGGGCGACTCGCCGGACGAGGGTTTGATAAGCCAGCCGATTAAGCCGCCTGCAATTAGCGCAGCCAGCACCCAAAGGATAATTTTTTTATTTACAGCTAAATCTTTCATTTTCAGTTCACTTTGAATTTATTTCTCAATGGCTGTTGCTGCAAGCATTTCCAGCATTGCCGCACTGGTATTTTGGTCTACTACCGCCCGAGTAAGCTCAAGCTTGTAGTTCAGTATTTGCTGATGCAGTCGCAGCACTTCATCAAAACCACCTCCTTCAGCTACAAAGCTGGTCATTAAAATATCGAGGGTTTGTTGCGCCAGCTGCAATTGCTCCGTAAAAAACAAAATTCTGCGGCTTGCGTCGTTCAGCGAGCGCTTTGCTTGAGCCCATTGCACCCTAAGCTCGCTGAGCGTACCATTTATCCGCTGTTCAGCTGCCCGCTCACCGTACTCAGCTTCTCTCACCATGGCCGAGTATTTTTTCCTGTAAAGGGGTATGCTTACCGAAACCATCGGCATCCACATATCGTCGCCGCCCATAGGCATGCCGTTTTCCAGCCGCGGACTAAACGGCACATAGTTTATTCCGGCGCCGAGCATAGGCCGCCCTTCCAGCGTTGCCATCTGTCTTTGAGCGCCGAAAGCAAGTTTTTCGGCCTCCAGCATCTTGAGCATGGGATTGTTTGCAGCCATACTATCGAGCATTGCGATCTCACCTTCGGAAAGGCTGGCGGCGAGCAGGGTATCCGGCCGCCCGACGGCCTCATCGGAAGGCCGGTTGAGCAACTGATTGAAGCGGGCGTCCTGGGGTGCCCTTGCCTCTTTCAACAATGCCAGCGAATTTTCGAGTTCCCGTATTTCCATGCGTATCCTGAGTACATCCGCCATGCTGGTGCCGCCGGAAGTCATGGAAGCTGCTGGCATTGCTGCCTGACGGGAAGGAGCGGGGGCAACAGCATTTGATGCACCCATACTCATACCGGAGGTGGTGCCACCGGCTGCCGGTTGCATACTTTGGCGGGCGCTGCTGCCTGCAGTTGAAGCACCGGAGCTTCCGCTCTGGTAGCGTACGAGCGCCAGGTTTTCAAGCGTCTGCAATAGTCCGCGGGTTTGCTCCGTGATGCGAATTTCTTCGTCGAGCAGGTACATTTGGAACCAGGTTTCCTTCACAGCAAAGTAGAGCTCGTTTTTTGCGTTTCTAAAAGTTTCGTACCGGGCCCTGGCCATCAGGCTGGCTTCATCCTCACGTGTGGCAAGCATGCCAAACCAGGGAAACATCTGCATTAACTGTACATCTACCCGCTGCTTACCCATTAACCTCTCCATAGGCCTCAATAGTACACCCAAAGTGAGCTCAGGATCGGGTAGCGAGCCAACCTGTGGAATTCTCTCAAGCGACGCCTGATACTCGTTAAAATAGGCTCGCAGCTCAGGATTATTCTCCCCGGCAGTTACCAGGTGGTCTTCGAGGGATTGAGCAGCCGAGGCAAGCGGTAGCGCGAAAAGCATCGCTACTACAAACCACATCGGAGGCAATTTCGCTCCAAAATCTGCGGAGTTACCAGGTAAGCAAAATCTAAACACACCGGTTGCGCGGGCCATCTGAGCCCCCTTATTTATCTTGTTGTGTGAATATGACTCTTTCATATTTTTGGCATTTTCTTTACGCCAGTCAACTTTAAACTCAAAACTTTAAACTTTTTGAACTTTACGTTCCATCCACCAACAGTAAAGCACGGGTACAAGGAAGAGCGTTATCAGTTCTATTGTCATTCCTCCAAAAGAAGGGATTGCCATGGGAATCATGATGTCTGAACCCCGGCCGGAAGATGTAAGCACCGGCAGCAATGCCAGCAGGGTAGTAGCCGTAGTCATCAGGCAGGGCAGCACACGTTTTTTTCCAGCTTCGAGCACGGCAGCCCGTACCTCAGCCACGCTTTCGGGTGTTCGCTTCTCAAAGCTCTGCTTAAGGTAGGTAGCTACCACTACGCCGTCGTCGGTGGCTATGCCGAACAAGGCGATAAACCCGACCCATACAGCCACACTCAGGTTGTAGGTATGCACCTGAAACAACTCCTGCATATGAATGCCCAACACGGGGAAGTTGAGAAACCACTCCTGGCCGTAGAGCCATAGCATGATGAATCCGCCTGAGAAAGCCATTGCTATGCCTGAAAAAACAAAAAAAGTGGTGGCAACTGAGCGGAATTGAAAGTAGAGGATGAGGAAGATCGAAAACAAACATAGAGGTACCACAATCGCCAGGCGCTTTTCTGCACGCAGCTGATTTTCGTAGCTCCCAGAAAACTCATAACGGACGCCGGCCGGCACCACCAGCTCCCCATTTCGGGTCTTTTCTGCCAGGTACGCCTGCGCCTCTTCCACCACCGATACTTCAGCATAGCCTTCCTTCTTATCCAACAGCACATAGCCCACCAAAAAGCTGTCTTCACCTTTAATCATATCAGGCCCCGGCCGATAGGTTATGCTGGCAATTTGCCCGAGGGGTATGTGCGGGCCTACCGGTGTAGGCACCAGCATACGCTCAATAGCAGCGGGGTCGTCGCGCCACTCACGGGCATATCTTACCCGTATCGCAAACCGTTCCCGTCCTTCAACTGTCGTGCTGAGCCTCATGCCACCGATGGCCGTTTCGATATAGTCTTGCACATCTCTGATGTTTAGACCATAGCGGCCCATTTGCTCCCGGTTCAGGTCTATTTCAAGGTATGGTTTTCCCACTATCCGGTCGGCAAATACAGCCTCAGCTTTTACCGAGGGCACTTCTTTCAGGTATCGCTCCAGCTGAATTCCGAAATTCTCGATAGTTTTAAGGTCGGGGCCGTACACTTTAATGCCCATTGGTGCACGCATGCCCGTTTGGAGCATCACCAGCCGGGTTTCTATGGGCTGAAGCTTAGGTGAGGAAGTAACGCCCGGTATGTTTACTACCCCAATAATTTCCTCCCAAATATCATCCGGTGTTTTAATGTGCTCCCGCCATTGCCGGAAGTACTCTCCGTCGGGGTCAGCAATCAATTGAGAGGTGTGGATTTGCTCCGGCGACATGGCCGCAGGATCGAACAAGCCACCGTCGTTCAGCTCGTACTTTCCATCGTCATTTACTTTAAACCGCAGCTTCTGACCGTTTTGATCGGTTAGAAATTCGCTTTTATAATTAATAACATTCTCAAACATGGAGATGGGGGCGGGGTCGATGGCCGTTTCGGCCCGTCCTGCTTTTCCCACTACCATTTCCACTTCCGGAATAGCGGTTACCAGCATGTCGAGCTTTTGGAGCACCTCCCTGTTGGCTTCAATGCCCGAATGGGGCATGGATGTGGGCATCAGAAGAAACGAACCCTCGTTTAAAGAAGGCATAAATTCTTCGCCGAGGCCCGGAAAAGTACCGCTCAGCGTTTGCCATATGCCGGTTTTCCTCACATCCCAGCCAACTGCGTCGAAACCTTTACCGACAAATCCAAAAACATTGGCAAACCCCAGCCAAATGCTCACGCCGAGGCCGATTAGTAGTACCGGTACCACCATAAACGCCGCCTTATGGTTGAGGCACCACATGAGCAGGCGAGGGTAGAAGTGCAGGAACAGCGAAAAGGACCCAAGCGTAAGCGTCATGATGAGGGCGATAAACAGGAAATTTACCACCATACTGTTCGAAACGCCCAAGGGCATCCACTCCTGCGCCAGCAGCCATGCCACTGCCGTGGCTGCAATGCCTACAGTTAGGCGGGTACGGTATTTTCCTATCCGCCCGGGATAGTAATGCAGCAATACATTGAGCAGGCCAAAGCCAAACAGCACCCAACCAGCCCAATGCCATACAGCGAAAGCAATCACCGGGCCAGCCAGCAGCAACAGCATGTTCAGATAGAGGGAGACCCTGCGGCCGGCTGCCCGCACCGAAAACAGCGAATGAGCAAAAGCCGGCATGATAACCAGGGTAAAAATAACCGCAGCTACCAATGCAAATGTTTTGGTGTATGCCAGCGGCCCAAAGAGCTTTCCTTCAGCTGCCTGCAGGGTGAAAACCGGGATAAAACTTACGATGGTGGTGCTTACGGCTGTTATAATGGCCGTTGCCACTTCTGTAGTAGCTTCATAAATAAGCTGAATTTTTGGTTTGCCCGATTCTGCATTGTCCTCAAGGTGCCGCAGTATGTTCTCGTTGAGGATAATTCCGAGGTCTACCATGGTACCTATAGCAATGGCAATACCCGAAAGCGCCACAATGTTGGCGTCTACGTGGAAATATCGCATAAAAATGAAGCACATCAGCACGGCTAGCGGTAGCAGGGCAGAGATCATGAGCGACGCCCGCAGGTTTTGCACCATCACTATAATGACGATGATGGTGATGAGTATCTGCAGGCTGATGGCGTCGTACAGTGTACCGAGGGTTTCATAAATCAGGCCCGTGCGGTCGTAGAAGGGTACAATTGTGACCTTCGAAACCCGGCCATCCTCCAGCGTTTTGGAGGGAAGCCCCTCCGAAATATTGGCTATTTCCTTTTTTACATTATTAATTACTTCCAGCGGATTGTCGCCATATCGGGCTATTACCACACCGCCCACAGCTTCGGCGCCCGATTTATCGAGAATGCCGCCCATATTGCGCGGCTGCGGCCCGATGTTTACTTTGCCGATATCGCGAATGCGGAGGGGCACATTGTCGGTTACCTTAACTACGGCGTTGTCTATATCTTCAAGGTGCTCCACATAACCGAGGCCACGCACATAGTATTCCACCTTGTTAAGCTCAATGGTATTGGCGCCTACGTCGATGTTGCTATTTTTCACCGCCTGCATCACCTCCATCAGCGATACATTGTGCGCCTTCATGGCCATGGGGTCTACATCTACCTGGTACTCTTTTACATACCCACCCACGGAAGCGACCTCGGCCACTCCCTCAACGCTGGTGAGCGCATAGCGTATGTAGTAGTCCTGCACGGTCCTTAGCTCGTGCAGGTCCCAACCGCCGGCCGGTTTGCCCTGGTTGTCGCGGCCTTCCAGCGTATACCAGTAAACCTGCCCAAGTGCTGTGGCATCGGGCCCCAGCTTGGGTTGCACTTCCGGCGGCAGCAGCCCCGAGGGCAACGAATTAAGCTTTTCGAGCACACGGGAGCGGCTCCAATAATACTCGATATCTTCGTTGAAGATGATATAGATACTGGAGAAACCGAAAGCCGAACTGCTACGGACACTTTTTACACCAGGCAGGCCAAGCAGTGCTGTAGTAAGCGGGTAGGTGATCTGGTCTTCCACGTCCTGGGGCGATCGGCCCATCCACTCAGTAAAAACAATCTGCTGGTTTTCGCCAATATCGGGTATCGCATCAACGGGTACCGGATCCCGTGGCAGAAAGTCAACTTCCCAGTTGAATGGCGCAGTGGCAATACCCCATGCTACCATCAGGCCCAGTAAAAGAATGGTAACAAGCTTATTATAAAGAAAGAATCGAATGATTTGATTTAGCATAAGAACATTTTTAGTCTTTAGAAACCATAGTATCCACGCAGCGGCGGATAGCAGTTAAAGACTAATGCTCAAATGATTAGAGTTCGGTTCTCCAGAAAAAGTGGGACGGCGGGCACAGGTGGCCCTGCGTCGTCGGCATTGTAGCGGTTATTTGCACCGTCGTGCGTGAGAAAAACCAGCGGGGGGAGTTGTACCACATACAGTACGTACAGGGCCGGAGACTCCTGCTGTAGTTTGTCGATTTTCAGAAAGTCGGCGTCGAGCGACTGAAATTCTGTCGTGTTTTTGCAACAATCGGCAGGCATCTCTGCCTCATCCATGTCAGTACAGTGGCTTGAGGTGTGCCCAATTTCAATTTTCTTCAAAAACGGACCGCAGTAATGCTTCGATACCACTACTCCGGAAATGGAGAGCATCAAAACAATAACGAGCGATATTTGCAGTGCGTTTTTCAAAACCTTACCAAAAATCGGCAAAACATATTACGAAAACAAATGGTAATAGGTTCCGCTTGTTTTAAGGGCTTGTGCCGGTGCACTTGTTTTTGTAGCGACATCTTATTTAAAAAAGGTAATATTTCGCTACGAGCTTCGATTAATTAACTTTGAGTTTCAATTAGCTAACCGTTTGCCGTTGATTATGAGAAAGGTGCAACAAACAGTCTATCTGATTTTTTTCTTTGTGGCAGCTTTTGTTTTTCAAAGCCAGGCGCAGCGAAAAATCGACAGCCTTTACTCAGCACTTGCGCTTTACCAGGCGGAAGACACCTTTAAAATACACCTGCTCAATCAGCTCGGCTTCGAATACTGGGTGGTTTCTCCCGTACAATCAGAGTACTACGGCTTAAAGGCTATAGCATTGGCCGATTCGCTTAAATTTGACGCGGGTGCTGCATTTGGCAGGAGGGTAGTGGGCGTATCGCATTGGGCAAGGGGTAATTACCAGCGGGCTTTGGAGTATCTGCTCGAAAGTTTGCAACAGTACCAGGCGCTGGCCGATAAACTGGGAGAAGCGAACGTAACGATGAACCTGGGGCTGGTATACGCCGACCAGGCCAACTACCAAAAGGCGCTCGACCTGTACTTCGACGCCATACAGCTCTTTGAGTCTATTAAAGCAAAAGACCGCATCGGCACTACCTACACAAAAATTGGATCTATTTACCTGCAAACGGGACAGCTCAACCTCGCCTACGAGTACTTTATGAAGGCGCTGGCCATTCACAATGAGGCACAGTTTAGGTACGGGATAGAAGAAGTTACGAGTTTGCTGGGGGTTCTTTTTCTTGAGCGGAAAGAACCCGACAAAGCCATAGCTTACCTGAACGAATCGCTTAAGGTAGCCTACGATATTGGAGACCAAAACAATGTAGCCAGAAATCAGGCCGTTATAGGTCACATTTATTCTACGCAGGGTAAGCTTGCCGACGCTGAAAAATTCCTGAGCAACGCCCTGGAAACCGCCACCAAACATGGCCTGAAGAAGGTGTTAAAGGAAATATACAGCTACAAGAAAGAACTTGCTCTCGCCCGTGGCGACTTTAAAACAGCGCTTGAATTCACAGACCAATACATTCTGATAAGCGACAGCCTTTTTAATGAAGAAAAAGCCGTGCAAATGGCCAATATGCAAACGGCGATTGAGGTTCGGGAGAAAGACTCGGAGTTGCTGCTTAAGCAGCAGGAAATAAACCTGCTGGAACAAAACGCACGATTCGAATGGTGGCTGCGGCTAGGGTTGAGTGCCGGAGCGATTGTGCTGGCTGGCCTGGCGTTTCTGATTATCTCGCGGCAGCGGCTAAAAATCAAGACGGCGAGAGAGTTGGGGGCAAAAACCGAGGCGCTGCTTACGGCGGCAAAGTCGCTGGCTGAGGCCAAATATGAAAATGCACAACTCCGGGAAAAGGAGCTGGAGCGTGAGCTGGAGTTTAAAAACAAGGAGCTAACGTCGTATACCATCAACTTTATCAGGAAAAATGAACTTCTTGAGGGCCTTACAGAAGATATAATGAGGCTGAAAAAGGGAGCCGACCCTGGTTTGAATAAAAAACTGAGCCAGCTGCATAGAAGCGTGGAAAGTACGTTGCATGTAGACCGCGACTGGGAAGACTTCAAAAAGCACTTCGAAAGCGTGCACAGCGACTTTTTTAGCACACTGAAACACCAATACCCCGAGCTTACCCAAACCGACCTGAAAATGTGCGCCCTCATCCGACTCAACTTGTCGATGAAAGAAATGGCTACGATACTGGGCATCTCTCCCGAAAGCGTGAAAACCTCGCGCTACCGCCTGAGGAAAAAACTCGGACTCGAGCATGAAGAGAACCTGCTCACGTTTATGTTTGAGTTCGAGAAGAAAGGGAAAGACCCATTTGAAAAAGCCAATTTTTTATAACTAAAATGAAATTCTAAAAATTAGCTGTTCACTCCTGAATTTGCTAAACAGCTATTAAAGAGGTAGTTACCATTTGATTGTTCACCTATTGTCCACTTCTAGTTTTTCCGGTGACAACCTCTTGTATACCACCATTTCTGCATTATTGATTTCCTCCACCATAGCTTTGCCCCCGGCTTTTGGATAAAGACCACTCAGCAGTCGTAGATGTCGTTTGGCCCTCTCCATCAGCCTAACTTGAGTATGTGGTCGTCGTCTTCGGGCACTTCCATGCGTTTGTGTAGAGTACCTTTATCGACATGCTGACCTGTGGTTTAATAACCCCGGGAGTTTTTTATGAGCGTAATGCCAGGCAGGTTCGATACATTGATGGCGCCATTTTTTCGCCGGTGTGTCGATAGAGGATATTCTGCTGTTTAACAAGGAATAAAAGCTATGAAAAATTTTACCACCATCATTGGGATTTTATTAACACCCATCATCCTTTATTACTCCTGCAGCCAGGAGAATGAGGAGAAGTATCTTGATGCGCCACTGCTGACAGGCCTTGGCGCCTATAACTGGGAGGTCACGGTTCCTTCGAAATCGCGGCTTGTACAGACGCTTTTTAACCAGGGAATGGTAATGGCTTATGGATTCAATCATGCCGAAGCCGCCCGCACTTTCAGGGAGGCGATCAAAATAGACACCGCATGTGCCATGTGCTATTGGGGGTTGTCGTACGTGTTGGGCCCCAACATCAATGCGAGCATGGACCCCGCAGTGGTAGTGGAAGCAAAGCTTGCCTCGGAAAAGGCCACTGCATTGAAAGATGGGTTGCCGGAGCTTGAGCGACTGCTTATAGAAGCAATGGAAGTGAGGTATCCTGCAACCGCGGTTGACGACCGGTCGCAGCTCGACCAGGACTACGCGGCCAAAATGACGCTTGCCTACGAAAAATATCCGATGCATGCAGACGTAGCAGCCCTTACTGCCGAAGCTTTGATGGACCTGCACCCGTGGGACTACTGGGAGGCCGACGGCTCGCCGAAGCCGTGGACGATGGAGATCATTACGCTGCTGGAAAAGCAGATGAAGAAACATCCTGCACACCCGGGAGGTAATCACCTATACATTCATGCGGTTGAGGCTTCGGCTCGCCCCGACAGGGGATTGGAAGCCGCAAAAAGGCTAGAGACACTTGTGCCCAGCAGCGGCCACCTGGTTCACATGCCCTCACATATCTACCTGCGCACCGGTAAGTACCACGATGGCGTAAGGGTAAACAAGCTGGCCGTGAAGGCCGACAGCTCCTATGTGGCTGCTTGCCGCACCACAGGCATGTATCCGCTGCTACTTTACCCGCACAACTACCACTTTCTCGCCGCCTGCGCAGCGCTTGAGGGAAATGCCAGTGAAGCTATAAACGCCGCGGTAAAAGTGGCAGCCAATGTAAAAAGCAGCCTGGATAAAGATCCGGCGCACGCCACACTGCAACACTACAGCATGATACCGCTGTACAGCATGACCAAGTTTGGGCAGTGGGACCACATACTGAACTGGCCCAAACCAGCTGAAGGCTATCCGCTGGTGGTATGGAACTACGCAACCGGCATGGCGCAGTTGGGCAAAGGCAATAGTACAGCTGCCAGGGAGCATTTGCAGGCGCTGGAAAAGGCTGTTGAGGATACCACACTGCTGCAAATGCGGATATGGGAAGTGAACAGCGCGATGGAACTGGCACAAATTGCAGCCAACATACTGGCAGGCGAAATCGCCATGAGTGGGGGCAGCCATGATGAAGCCGTTAGCTTTTTTGCAAAAGCTGTTGCAATTGAAGACAACCTCACATACCAGGAGCCACCAGATTGGTTTTTTTCTACCAGGCACCACCTGGCGCAGGCGCTGCTGGATGCCCGACGATTTGAAGCTGCCGAGGAAGTACTCAGGGAGGATCTTGTAAAACTCCCCGACAACGGCTGGGCTTTAAATGGGCTTGTACTGAGCCTTGAGGGGCAGGGAAAAACAGACGAAGCCGCACATGCAAAAGAGCGATTTACTGCAGCCTGGAAGTACGCAGACGTAGCACTCGACGGCCTGAAAGTAAAAGACGCACCACTGGTGAGCATCTACAGCGAAAATAAAACATCCGGCTACCTCACTTTTGCAGGTTTTGGTAGCTGCACAACTAACTAAAGCTTTTCATTGGATCGGCTAATAGGAAAGCCCCACTTTTTGAGTGCGGGCTTTTTTTTATGTGCATACACGTACGGCACCGTTGCTATTTGCCGGGAATAGGTTAACTTGTGTTGTCTTAACATGAAACCCGACGATGGATCTGTGTTGGCTGGCCCCGGAAAGGCAAAAAGTTCTTTTGCGGTGTTGAGAAAGTAAATTGAATAATTGTGAGCAGCTATTATAAAAATCCGATCATCATCACAACCGATACCTGGCAATGCGCTCCCATATTATCGCATGTTTTGCAATTATCATATTATTCCTGTCATCTTCGGCTCGCCCGGCCTGTAGCTTAACCCCGTTACAGAACGGTGGTGACTCATTAGCAATTGATATTCTGATTGAACAAAGTAAGAGCACCACTGCCGATAGTGCGTTAATTGCTTCCAGCCTTTACCAGGCGCTGGGCCTTTCACGCAAACATCAACTACACACAAAAGAAGCTGAGGCATGTTTGGCCCTGGGCAGCTTTTACGAACTACACTACGTGAATGATTCCGCTAAAGCTTATGCGGAAAAAGCCATAGCATTGTTTGCCGCACAAGGTAACCCACGCGGGGAGGCCGACGCTAAAATAGTGCTGGCCGATGTTTATACAACCGAAGACTCACGAGCAGCCGCTATGGCGCTGCAATTTGAGAGCCTGAAATACTATGAAGGAGCGGGCGACTCGCTGGAAATGGGTACGACTATCAATCGCATTGCCAATTCGCAAAACTATTTGGGACACCATGAAGATGCATTAAAACAGTATAGCAGGGCGCTGGATATATTCGAGAGACTTAGCGACTACCGGCGCCAGGCAATTGTTATTTACAACATGGCGCTGATTTTTGGCGAGGAAGGGGATTTGCGGAAGGCAATAAGATACTATCGAAAATCGGAAGACCTTGACAGAGAAGTTGGGAACGAGTTAGGAATTGTCGAAACCTATACTACCATGGCATCTACTTTTGACGAGTTGAAAGAGTGGGATAGTGCTTACCTTTACTATACTAAGGCATTCGAAATTCTCAAAAACAATGAGAACACTTTTTTGCTGGGTTATAACTATCGTCAACTTCACCAGCATTATAATTTGAGAGGGGATTACCGAAAAGGGGTTAAGGCGGGGCTAAAATCTCTGGCCATAGGAAAAAGAATTAACAATGTCCAGGAAATCAGCAATTCGAGTCTTAACCTTGCCGAAAGCTATTCAGCTTTGGGGGATTATAAGGAGGCCTTCCATTACTTCAAGCTCTATCATCAATTGAATGACTCTGTTTACAATACCCAAAACAGTCGCATCATCCACGACATGCAGGCCAGGTACGAAAGCGAAAAGAAAGAAAAAGAGCTGGCGCTGAAGCAGGCCGACATTGAGCGACAAGAGGCAATGCTTGAGGAGCAGGCCAACATCAGGAATATGCTGGCAGCAGGCCTGGTGATTGTGTTGCTGGCGGCCGGGCTTATTTACCGGGGCGAGCGAATCAAAGCCAGGGCATACGACGAGCTTTCACTCAAGAGCAGGGAAATTGAAAATAAGAATGAGATCATTGAAGGGGCGCTGAAAGAAAAGGAAGCACTGCTAAAAGAAATTCACCACCGGGTAAAGAACAACCTGCAGGTAATCAGCAGCATATTGAATATGCAGTCGCGAAGTACCGCCAATCCGGACATGCTCAGTGCCATACAGGAAGGGCAAAGCCGCGTGAAAGCCATGGCACTTATTCACCAGAAGCTGTACCAGTCGGAGCAGCTTTCCGAAATAGACTTTAAGGAATACGCCGAAGACCTCATCAGCCACCTGTCGTCGGTTTTTCAAGGCAACAATGTGAGCGGTGTAAAAAACACGGTGACAGCTTCAGATATTAAACTGGATATTGATGTAGCCATCCCTTTGGGGTTAATACTCAATGAGTTAATATCCAACGCTTATAAATATGCTTTTGAAGGAAGAGGAGAGGGGCAAATAAGCGTGGAGCTAAAGCGGATTGAGGATAAACTACAACTTAGCGTGGCCGACAATGGCAGGGGGCTTCCGGTAGATTTCAGCCTCGACAAAGCAAAGTCGCTCGGTCTCAAGCTGGTAAACATACTAACACGGCAGCTCAATGGCGAACTGAGCGTGCACTCTGAAGGCGGAACCCATTTTTCAATTCTGATCAGCGATTTTAAGGTTTAGGGTATGGTAGTGCATGATGAACGCCGGCCCAAAAAACTGTTGTGGCATCTCGCCGCGGCAGGATTCATTTGCTTTGCGCAGAATTGCGTTGGCCAGAATTACACCTACGACAGCCTGAGAACGGAACTGAACGCACTGCAAACTGACTCGGCAAAGCTTGTAGTTCTCGACGAGCTGGCGTGGTCTTTTGCCCGCCTCAACTTCGATTCGGCAGCCAAATATTACCTCCTTCAGAAGGTGCTGGCGGAGCATGCTTCAAACGCCAAAATGCTGGCACGTGCATACAATAACTATGCACACGCACATATGGAGCGGGGCGAACTCGACTCCGCCAGGCTGTATTTTGAACGTTCGCTTGCTGTGGAGCAGCAGTCGGAAAACGAAACAGGCATTGCCAATATGCATCACAACCTGGGTTTGCTGTATGAGAAGCAGGGAAACTCGACCGATGCGATGGACCATTACCTCAAAGCGCTGGAAATAAAGGAGAAACTTGGGGACAAAACAGTCATCTCCTCCACGGTAACTGCCATAGGGTTTGTTTACAACAGTCAGGATCAGTATGAAAAGGCATTGGTGCACTTCGAGAGAGCGTTGCAACTGCTGGAGGAAGCGGGTGTGCCTTATAACCGAAAGAGGGGTGCCTATAACAATATTGGCCTGGCCCATATGCGGCTGAAGGACTATCGAAAGGCACGGGCCTTCTATCGTAAATCGGTAGAAGGTATTCAGGAAGACGATAACCTCCGTGGTTTCGGTATTTTCTACAACAACATGGGCATTACATACGACGAGAATTTTATGTTCGACTCCGCCCACTACTACTACACAAAGTCGCTGCAGGTAAAAAGCCGGTCGGGCGATAAATACGGTATCTCCAGCACCAATCACAACATAGCAGTAAACTACCGCAGGGGTGGCTTTCCCGAAAAGGCTATTCCGCACGAACACACTTCTAAGAAGCTGGCGGAAAAAAACGGCTACCTTGAGCTTGCCATGAAAGCCGCCAATGGCCTTCGGGAGTCTTACGAAGCTGTGCGGCACTACGACTCCGCGTATTACTATGCCCTGGTGTGGAAAAACCTGTCCGACTCGCTGCAGTCGGTAGAAAGGAGCCAGGCGGTGCTGGAGCTACAAACCAGGTACGAAACCGTGCAGAAAGACAATGAGCTGGCACTACAGAAACTGAGCCTTGAGCAACAGCACGCCAGACTTGAAGAAGAAGCAGGATACCGCAACATGCTGGTAGGTGGAATGCTGCTGCTATTTGCTTTTTTGATCTACGTATTCAGATCGGAGAGAGTCAAAACTCAATCGAACCACCTTCTCCTGCAGAAAAATAAAGAAATCGAAGAAAAAAGCATGCTTTTGGCCCGGTCGCTATACGAAAAGGAAGCGCTGCTAAAAGAAATACACCACCGGGTTAAGAACAACCTGCAGGTAATTAGCAGCATATTGAACATGCAGTCGAGAAACACGTCCAATCCCGACATGCTCAGCGCTATTCAGGAGGGGCAAAGCAGGGTAAAAGCCATGGCACTTATTCACCAGAAACTGTACCAGTCGGAGCGGCTCTCCGAAATTGACTTTAAAGAATATGCCGAAGACCTGCTCGACCACCTGTCGTCTGTTTTTACTTCAACAGGAATTGAACGCATGATCTCCGCAACAAACATTAAATTAGATATTGATATTGCCATACCTTTGGGGTTAATACTCAACGAGTTAATATCCAATGCTTACAAATACGCTTTCGGGGGAGAAGCAAAAGGACAAATCCGGGTTGAACTGAAACGAATTGCCGAAGAAAAACTGCAACTTGAGGTTTGCGATAACGGTAAGGGTATGCCCGCGGAGTTTAGCATTGAAAAAACAAAATCGCTGGGTCTTAAGTTAGTGAATATATTGACCCGCCAGCTCAATGGAACTCTCGATATAAAAAACGAACACGGTACCAAATTTTCCATTACTTTTAATGAGATGCGTCTATTCGCCTGACCTTTTTTGACCGATGAGCCAAATTAAAATTTTGATTGTTGAAGATGAGTTAATTATTGCCGAAGACATGCGGGAATTGCTCGAGGCGATGGGATACAGCGTGCCCTGCGTAGCTATGAACCCCCGGGAGGCTATTGAGGCTATCGACAAACACCGGCCCGACATGCTGATTATAGACATCATGATGGGAGGGAAGCCCGCGGGAATTGAATTGGCACGTTATGTAAGAAACAACCACGAGCTTCCATTTATCTTCTGCACCTCACATGCCGATAAAGCAACGGTTGAACAAGCCAAAGCCACCAAGCCCAATGGCTACCTGGTGAAGCCATTCAACACCGACGAGCTGTATTCTTCCATAGAAATTGCGCTGGTAAACTTTACCCAAATGGTGAACAAAGCCGACGATACAAGTCAAGCCGCTGAAAGAGACAAAAAACAGGCCGAGCTGCTCGTGAAAGACGGCATCTTTGTGAAAACAGGGCAAATGTTCGTGAAGGTACGGTTCGATCAAATGCTGTGGCTGGAACCGGACGGCAACTATACCACCATTGTAACCGCGGGTTCGAAGTACATCGTAAGGTCCAGCCTGAAGGACATCCTCGAGCGCTTGCCTACCGATTCGTTTTTCAGGGCACATCGCTCTTACGTTATCAACCTTGGCCATGTACAGGCCATCGACTTGCACCAGGTGAAGATTGGCGATCAGTTTATACCACTGGGAAAGGTGTTCCGCGACGAGCTAATCGACCGGCTTAACCTCATGCAATAGTGTTTTCATCCCCCATATGGGGTAGTTGGAGGCCGTCTTTTCTGATTTCGTCCCAAAAATTTGCCTTCTTAAATATATGTTGGTATTTTAGTTCTGGTTCTACACAAACCATAATGCTCAAAGGTTAGGCTGGTAGGGAGGGAAAATACAGTAATAGACAACTATTTCATGGATTTCCTTCCCTTTTTTGCCGAAACCGGCCTACCATCAACCATTCTCTACCCGTTTAAACATCTTTTCCACAGCGATTTAACTCTTCATGCATTCCGGCAGAACGAATACCGGCACGTGCCCTGTAATGCCGCCTTAAGTCTACCCAAACACTGTGTTCTGATTGTTTGCCCGCCCTTGGCAGCTGCTAATCCTCACTCAATATCCATATGAAATATGATACGCATGCGCTCCTTACGAATGGGGCGATGCAGGTATTAAATCAGCCGTCGCTCAATCGGCCGCCACTGAATGCTCTCCAGTTCTCTTAAGCTAATCAGCCTGCTGGCGGCGACCTGGAACGATGCCGTCCGGACAATTCGAACAGGGCCCGGAGGCGGTGGCCATCCATGTGCAGACTGACGCCACTCCGAGCGGCCTCGTTTGTGTCTTTTGATAACGAGCAGCCTTAACTTAAGAATTTGAGAAAGCTCGCACTACAGCAGGGCGTTTGCAGCGAAGCTTAAAGCTTTACTTTAAACGAAGCCTTGAAGTAATACTGTAAGCCGAAGGATGCCCGTAAGCTGGGAGCGGCTGGTGGCTGTAGTTGCGTATAACGTTACGAAACAGGTCTATGGGGAGGAAATTACTTTGTTCACCCGTAACAACCCCTATAAAATAGCCGTAAATGACCCCAGAAGCAAGTTTTCAAAAAGCGATTAAGCAATGCGTAATCACTTTAGAAAAGGAATGAAAAGTAAGGTAGTTATAAATTGCGTAAGTTCACCAGGAAGTGCTTTGGATGAGGCAGACAGAAACGGCTGCACTCAGAATTACTATTACAATGTCGTTTAGTTAGGCCATTTGTCCCTCTTTGGCGGCGCACGGCCAGTGGGGGCAAGGGAGAGGGTAATAAACCTCTAACTAAACGACATTGATTACTATTACTTCATTCCCGGGGAATTGAAAAAAAGAACGTAGTGCCTTTGCCTTCGCTGGAGTCGACATTGAAGGCGCCCTGGTGCAGCTTAATGAATTCTTTCACAAGCAGCAGGCCCATCCCAGTGCCTTTTTCCATGTTGGTGCCCGGGGTAGACACTGCCACGCTGTGGTTGAGAATGTTTGACACTGCCATGTCTGTCATGCCGATACCACTGTCGGCTATTTTTACGCAGGCAGAGCCGTTCGTTTTAAAAGCTTCAATCTCGATTCTGCCACCTTCCGGGGTAAACTTGATGGCATTGGAGAGCAGGTTTCTGAGCACCAGTTCGATCATTTCTTTGCCTGCCACAACTCTCAACTCTTCGCCGGTTTTGTTGATAATAGAGATGTTCTTGTCGATGCTGTTTTCCCTGAAGAGCTCTATAAGTTTGTTGAGACTTTCCCTCAGATCGAACGGTTTTTTATCGATACTAAGCCCCGCCATTTGACTTTTCGACCACACGAGCAGGTCGTTGAGCAATTCGTTTGTGCGTTCAAAACTTACTTCGAGTTTATCGAGAATGTAGGATGATTCCTCGGCGTTCAATATGCCATGCCGCAATGCAACCAATGTGCTTTGCAGGTTTGCCAGTGGACCGCGGAGATCGTGGGAGAGGGCCGAAAAAATTTTGTCCTTGGAGTCGTTAATAGCCTTCAGCTCCTTATGCTGCGCCTGTATGATGCTCATTTGCATAGCCATGGCTTCCGTCCGCTCAATTACCTTCTTCTCCAGGTCGTCCTTCTGCTTTCTAATGATGTGGGCTTTGGCTGAATTGGCCTCCAGAAGCTGCTCCGATACCCGCAGCGACTTCCGGAAATAGTACACCGTGAGCAGGAGAGTAGGCACACACACCAGTAGCAATGCCAGCTGTACCATGTACTGATTATTGAGTGCAGCATGGTATCGCTCATCTGCATCGGCATTTATCTTCGATTCGAATTCGTCAATTTTAGTACGAAACTCCTCGTATTGATAGAAGAGGCGTTCGCCTTTATCAGGCTCAAACAGCCTGTGAAATTCCTCCGTATCGCCGGCATCCAGTTTTTCTTTCATGAGAAGCACCAGGCCAACATACGCATCGAGAGAGTCGCGGAAGCGATAAAACTCGTACATGTCAAATTCCTGCTGAATCAGGTCGTGCTCAACCTGCGCAAAGAGCGAGTCTTTGTCCCTGATGGCGATATCCATAGGTTCGGAAAACCTGTCTTCGGGAACAATAGCGTAACCACGCAAACCAATGTCGACACCATGGATAGTGCCCCAGAGAATCTCCGACACATTGCTGCGAATTTGCTCAGCTTTTGTTTTTAGGGAATGGTTGTAGGTAATAATCTGCTGATTGTAGTAAGTGAAAAATATATTGAGCAGCAGCAACAGCGCAACCAGGGCAACAGGCAACCAAATAAATGTATTGCGAGCAAACATGAAGTAGGTGTCGTATAAAAAAAATCTTCAATCAAATTTAGGCTATTGCACATTACAATACCTGTGAAAGTGAGAGAGATTCTTACACGGCATTTCTAACCAGGGGAATGGGTTTTGGGTGATTTACTTAACATAATATAAATTATATAACATTCATATAGGTTACCACGCTTGCTGTTGCAATAAAATAACGGATTATCTATTATTGTGTAATCACTACACAATGACCTTACTAACCCGGACATGACTGCTAAACACTCGCTGCTTTTTTGTTGCTTATTGATTCTTCAGTCGCTTGCTCACATAGCCGCAGCAGCAGAAATTGACTCTTTGGACATACCCGCCACAGCCATGCAAAAGACTTATAAGGCAGCAGTCGTGCTTCCGGCTTCCTACGCGAAAAGCAAAACCGCCTATCCGGTACTTTACCTGTTACATGGCGGCTTCGGGCACTACAGGGATTGGATAGAAAAAACGCCGGACAAACAGCTCCTTCATCGCCTGGCCGATGCGTACAACCTGATCATCGTTCTGCCGGAAGGTGAAGTATTCAGCTACTATATTGATAGCCCGGTTGAAAAAGGAAGTCAGTTCGAATCATACATTGTTAAAGATGTAGTTCCGAAAATCGACGATACATACCGTACAATCCGGAGCAGCAAAGCGAGAGCAATATCCGGTTTATCCATGGGCGGCTATGGTGCGTTGTATCTGACGGCCCGGCACCCTGATGTATTTTGCACCGCAGGCAGCATGAGCGGCGCACTCAATCCGGACATGATGGGCTGGAGACTCTCTCCGGATGTGGCAACCAATATAAAAAACGCCTTTGCAGCGATCATGGGACCGACAGAATCCGTGGATTATTCCATCTACTCAGTTATCAGTATGGCTGACGTGATAAAGAAGAATGGCACCAAACTGATTTTCGATTGTGGCGTAGACGACTTTTTAATCGAGCCCAACCGCGAATTGCACCGCAGGCTGGTATTTAATCAGACCCCTCACGATTACTCCGAACGTCCGGGCGGACACTCATGGGACTACTGGCAAAACTCGCTACCCCATCACGTGCTATTCTTTTATGAAGTTTTCAAAACAAACAAAGTGACAGTTAACTGAATCACTCATGAAAAAACACTACTTACTCCTCTTTTTGCTGCTTATCGCCCGGCACTCGTTCAGTCAAAGCACTTCGGGAAAAGTCACCTCTTTTACAATCAACGCAAAAACGTTACAGAACACTGGCGGTGAGGATCCCAACCGGAAAGTATCGGTTTACCTTCCTCCCGGCTATGACGACGGAAATAAGCGTTTCCCGGTAATTTACTACCTGCACGGCTTCACGGGTACCGACAGCATTTTTTCGCAAATGAAGATGATCCTTGACAGAGGGATTGCGCAGCAAAAAATCCGTCCCTTCATTTTGGTTATTGCCAGTCATTATACGCTATACGAAGGAAGCTTTTACAGCAACTCTTCCCTCACGGGCAACTGGACCGATTTTCAGGCTAAAGAGTTGGTAGAATATGTCGATAGAAATTTCAAGACAATGCCAAACCGCGACAGCCGCGGCATAGCCGGGCATTCCATGGGAGGATATGGCGCCATTAAGATCGGGATGTTATTTCCGGATGTGTTTAGCAGCGTGTATGCACTGAGTCCCGGTTTGTTGGCTTTTGTGAAGGAGTTTGGCCCTAATAGTGATTCGTTTAAAGCGCTGGGCAACGTCAAAACACGGGATGAATTAAAGAAAACATACTACCCGAAGGTGCTTGTGGCGGTAGCAAGGGCCTGGACGCCGAATCCGGACAAGCCTCCCTTCTACTGCGATGTTCCCTTTACTTACCAGGGAGACAGTTTGATCGTCGACGATGCAGTATTGGAGAAATGGCATCAGAACATGCCTGTGTACATGGCAGATAAATATGCGGCTAACCTTCGTAAGCTAAAGGCATTAAAACTCGATTGGGGCAGAAATGATGCGAGCCGGTTTCCTGTCCAATGCAGCATGTTCAGTCAGCAATTGGAGAACCTGGGCATCGATCACTTTGCCGAAGAATATATTGGTGACCACGGAAATAAAATCTGGACAACCGACGGCAGAGTATTGAATGACTTGCTCCCCTTCTTTAATGAGTACCTAACGTTTGAGTAGACGATATCACTTAATAGGCTTTTCAAATACTTCTACAATCGTTCCGTCTTGCGAATTTCGCGATGTAACCTTTCACGGTCCGTGCGAAGCCAGAACTCCCCAATGTTGGCAAGTGCCGGCCTACCGGTTTCATCAGCGCTTCTTCCTGGGCTGGTTTTGGTTTATACCCCGGCAATTGAAAGCACTTTGCCTCCAACGTTTACTCGTTTCTCCATCTCTAGTTGTCGCAAATGGCTTGTCATTGTTGGTCAGGCAAACGAAAACCGGTTCACAACGTCCCCGGCAGTCATCGTACCTCCGCGTGATTGAAGAACTGTCGGAACATTTAGTCTCGACTTATGGGCCAATGCTTGCTGGTGTCGACAAAACCATTAAGATTTAAATAACAATTTTTATCGTCAGGACGATTAAATTTAACAGAGTTACACCTTTTTTAATAGATTTGATTTAACAAATATTACTAATGATGTATAAATCCCGCCCTTCCAAGCTTGCTGTTGACAAATTTCCTGACGAAACGATCATTGTGGACTTTACTACTGGAGCTTACTTCAGTTTAAGAGGCTCTGCGTGCCTTATCTGGGACATGTGCAAAGATGGAGCAAACATCGATCAGATTTTTGATGCATTCGATGATGTTACCGATGAAGAAAGGCAACAAATCACCGGCTATATCGATCAGCTGAAAGAGTCAGGGATCATCGAAGAAGTAAGTGGTGAAGGTACAAATGCACCCGGGAAAAGTGCATTTGAAAAAATTCAACTCGAGAAGTATTCTGATATGGAGGAGCTGATTATGCTGGACCCCATTCACGAAGTAGATGAAAGAGGATGGCCTCATAAGAAAGTCGTCGAATGACAACGAGAAAAGATGGCTTATTTCGCTTTCTCGAAGGTACAAATCACAATTTGGGTGTATCAAATCATTCCAGGTTAATTTACTATCATTTGGGTGAGGCAATCGTAGCTATCAACTACTTTGACGAATTAGAGAAATACTTCGGTAAGACCATTGCTCATCTCGAGTGTCAATGGGTACCCTTGTCTTCACAAGTGGACCTGACCATAGATTGCTATGTGGCCAATAGCGCGTTTAGACTTCCTTTTAAGAAAGAAGATTATTTGACACATGGCATACTTTCGGGATATAATGACACTGAGTATTTTGCGATGTTTCATCATGGCGTGAATGCCTATTCGTTTTACGACCAAAAAGCCAAATATGCCCATTATTTGGTGAGAGATCCATCATCTTTACCATTCTGGGAGTTGTGTGCCCCTTTCAAAAGCATCATTCACTGGTGGACGGCAGATAAACCTTACCAGCTGGTGCATGGTGCATTTTTAGAAATGGATGGCGTCGGCCTTCTTTTGACTGGAAAGAGCGGATCTGGTAAATCCACAACCACAGTAGGTGCAGTACTAGGTGGTAATAAGACGCTTGGTGAAGATTACCTTTTGGTAAATATCAATAGTGCCAAGGCGTATAGTTTGTACAGAACAGCCAAACTTGACGAATTTGGCATTAAAAGGTTTCCAGAGCTAAAACAGCATGTAGATTTGAGCCTCCTTCAGAGTGAGGAAAGAAAAACATTCTTTTACCTTGATGAAGTGCGGCCGGGTGCCGTGTTATTATCTCGTAGTATCGACTTTCACATGCTGCCAACCGTGACTCACGCCGCGACTACTTCAATACAGGAAAGCACCAGCGCAGAGGGAATTAAGCGCCTTGCCCCTTCTACTATTTTTCAACTGCCCCGTTTAAGAGAGTTGACCTTTAAAAAATGTGTTGATTTGTGCAGGAAAATTCCTACATATGAAATACTTCTTGGCAAAAATACCAATGAAGTAAACAATACCATTTACAATTTTGCGAATCCGCCGGTAATATCATGAAGCGACCTATTTCAGTAATAATGCCTTGCTATAACGGTGAAGCATACATAAGGGAAAGCCTGAACAGCATTGCTTGTCAAGGTTGGGATTTTGAAGTAATTTTTGTCGATGATGGCTCTACGGACAACTCGGCAAAAATTGTAAAAGAAGAGTATCCTTATGTGAGATATTATTATCAGGAAAATTCATCTCCCTCACGGGCACGAAACACGGGAGTATCCCTGGCATCACATGAGATCATTGGATTTCTTGATGTCGATGATGTATGGGAGGATCGAAAGACAAGTTTGCAGATGAGGACGTTCGAGGAAAATCCTTGTCTTGACGTGGTTGGAGGCCTGATTCATTATTGGATAATGGATGATAGCCAATACCGATCCGCCCTTTTTGCAACTGAGCCGATTGAGCATATCCTGGTATCTTCCGTACTTGTGAGAAAATCAGCCTTTAATTATTTAGGTGGATTTGACGAATCCATGCGAACTGGTGAGGATTTTGACTGGTTTATGCGCCTGAAAGAAAGCCATCTTAAATATAAAGTCATGGATGCTATAGTCATGCGTTATCGCATCCATGAAAAAGGCATAACAGCCGGGGAATCCTTCATAGGACTTGGTGTGACAGGGGTCTTAAAAAGAAAGCTTGAACGCAAACGAAGAGCTGAAAATTGAAAAAAATATCAGTGATCATTCCGGCATACAATGCGGAAAGGTATGTCGCCGACGCTATTAAAAGCGTGCAGCAACAATCCCCCCCTACCCGAATCATCGTAGTAAATGATGGATCTACTGATAATACAGCCGAGGTACTGAAGTCGATCCAGGGTATTACTGTAATCCATCAGGAAAACCAGGGCATAGGACAAACTTTGAATAATGGATTGCAATACGCAGATACAGACCTTATCTCATTTCTGGATGCCGACGACCTCTGGTGTGAAAATAAACTCATGCTACAAATGCAAGTCTTTGAAAAGATGAACTTCTCGGGAATAGTATTCGGACAAATCGAGCAGTTCTTTAGTGAAGACATAGAAGAAAGTGTAAAAGTGCGTTTGGAAGAACCGCAACGAATCCTACCCGGCGTTCACAGATCAACCATGCTTACAGATAAAGAAACGTTGAGGAGAGTTGGAGATTTCTCAGTTGATTACGTTTCTGAAGAGTTTCTGGATTGGTACCTGAGAGCAAAGGAACATGCTGTACCTATTCAAATCATCGATCATATTCTGGCCAGAAGAAGAATTCACGGAAACAATATTACGCTAGGAGTCGAGAGGAAAGAAGCGAACAAGTTTCCGCTGATCATAAAGCAAGCCCTGGAGCGAAGAAGGCAAAAAAATTGAAAAAGGATATTCAACTTGTCTACCATTACCTAGGGCGAATTTCTCTTAAAGAAATTTTCGCACTGAGCCTCATCATCCTGGTATCGATTAGTTACATCCTGATTCCTGCCATATTGCGAAACATATTGATCGAACTACAATCTACCGACACTAAGTTTGATAAATTGCTTTCTTCCTGCGGACTACTTACCATCATCTTTGGACTGCAGGCGATTGGTTCTTTTTATTCCAGAAAAATATTGATTTCATATGTCAAAAAAAGTGTTGAGGAAATAAGAAACAACCTGGCTCGGCTCTACCTTTCCGGGGAGACAGATTTGCGAAGTAGTGAGCGTATTTCCAGTATTCATAAAAAATTTTATTATGATACCGAAAGCGTTGACCGGTACTTCAATTCATTGGTGACACAGATTCTCCCGGCGATATCCATTTCCATCGTAGTGTTTGCCTTAATGCTGTATATCAATCTTGTACTAATGACAGCTGTTCTTCTCTTATTGATTGTGAGCTATTTATTACTAGGACCTTTCAAAGCAAAAAGAGATCAGAGACTACATGATTTTCAGGTTGTATTTGAAAAATTCAATCAAAGAATCCTTTTCATACTGAAGTTTAAAAGGTTGATTTCTGTTCAGGCTATGATCAGTGAGGAGCTAAAAAAAACGAAGCAAACATTTTTACTCCTAAATAAGCAGGGCGTAAAAATGATTATGGGTTTTGCGGCTACTTCCAATTTCAAGGAGTTTGTCCAGTCGGTCACTTTAGTAGTTGTTTTGGTACTATCAGCGTGGCTTAAAAGCAAAGGTTCCATTACCATGGAATCAGTTCTTATTTTTTTCTTCCTCATTTATGTGATGAGAAGACAAATTTTGTCCGTTTCAAGTCAGCTTCAACTCGTATCTGAAGGAATTTACGCTCTCAATGAGATCAGAAAACTAGAGTCAAGTCTCACTCCCCTGGCCGAAAATCAGACCGTTACATCCAATACGACAAAGAAGCCTGTTCAGTTCGAAAGAAGCCTTGTTTTCAAAAATGTTTATTTCAATTACCCCAATAGCCCTTCTCTTTTGGAAGATGTCAACTTCGCCCTGATTCCCGGCAAGATTAATTTAATAAAAGGGGAAAATGGAGCCGGGAAGTCCACTTTGATGCTACTATTGCTTGGATGCCTAAAAGCTGTGAAAGGTGAAATACAGATAGAAGGTATTGATATCAAGACGCTGGAGCATCATTTATTTCTAAAAAACATCAGCGTGGTTTTTCAGGAGAATGAATTGTTTGATGGCACCATCAAAGACAATTTGCTCTACGGAGTGAACGCCAATGAATCCGATATTGAGCAGGCAATCTGCCAGGTAGGACTCACGGATTGGGTTGATCAGCTGGTCCACAAACTCGACACAGAAGTCAATGAATTGGAAAGTAGTATTTCAGGAGGACAGAAACAACGAATTGTGATCGCAAGGGCATTATTGAAAAAACCAAAGCTGTTGATTCTTGACGAACCGACTAACCATCTGGATGTAGATTTTATAGCCAGGTTAACGACGATGTTCAAAGAACTAAAGGAGCGCATGACGATCCTTTTGATCAGTCATGACAGTCAATTATCTGAATTAGCAGATCAAACGATAATAGTACATGAAAAACATGTTGAAGTTCGATAGTTCACAACTTTACTTCTACCCTACCTCAGCGGAATTGCTGTTGATAAGGGCGGCATTGGGTGATGTGGATGAAGCCGTGTCCAACCTGGAAAGGTGGATAAAACATCATAACTTCAAGGACTTCTCAATGACGAAAGGCCATGCCTTGCCCCATATCTACGACCGGCTGGAGGAAGGCTCCAAAAAGCTCCTTCCCATGGTTTATAGTAATTTTAAAAGATTGAAAATTGACCATCAGGTCGTAAACCAATTTGCCAGTTTTCACCGATATACGCTCTACTCCAACAGATTGATCAGAAATGAACTGGATGAAAGAGTGAAGGAACTGGACGAGAACCAAATACCTTATTATCTGCGCAAGGGGATGTCCTTTCTCACGCAGTACTACGATGATTTCGGTGCTCGTCCCACCCAGGATATAGATATCGTTCTTCCGAGGGAATATGCTTCAGAATACTTAAAGCAACTAACACGTGCCGGATGGAAATGTATATACGATTGGGAGCTAAATCCCATTGAGTACTCTCTGGCGCATGCAATCACATTAAAAAAGAAGCATTTTGAATTGGACCTCCATTGGAGATTTGGCCATCACCCTGTACCAATGAAATGGGAAACTTTAATAGGTGGGAAAACCACACTTAAAGACGGGATAATGGTTTTGCCCAATGAGTTAAACGTCATCGATGCCTTGGTTCATGGATATCGATTCAATCGAAATGTGAGACCTATTAGGTGGGTGTGCGATGCACATAAAATCATAGAATCCGGGATAGATGATTGGGAGATGATCGTTAGTTATGCTGAGGAATGTGAAATGGTGCCTCCGATTTACGGTGGATTAAAATTTCTGAGTGACAATCGGATTAGCCAAATTCCCGATGAAGTCTTAGTGGCATTATCTTCAATTCAGGTCAGCAAAGAGTCACTGAAATACCATAAGCGAGTAGGCAGTAGCAAGACTAACGGTTTCGCAAACATCGCAAAATACGCCAGTTCTACTTCGCAAAGCAGGTTATCATTCACACTCAAGATTATGAGGCACTACCGCTTTGTCTGGAATCAATCAGATTATTTGCATTTATTAATGAATGCTGCTCTTATTCTGATTGAAAAGGTATTCATCAAAAAGAAAATCTTTTTGAAAAGCGTTAGGAATATATAATCTCCACACTTTCCCCGCGTTCAGATGCTTCATAAATCGCCTCTATTATTAGGAGGTCTCTCAGACCCATTTCACCGGAAACCCTTGATTTTCTGCCTTCTTTAATACAGCGGCAAAAATCATCCATCTGCAATGCCTGCTGATTCACCCCTGCAAAGTTCTTACTTTGAAAATTGCGACCGAGATCTGAATATGAAAAGGCTGGAGATAGTTCGAATTTTTCGTTGTGAGTGTCTACGAAAACCCTATCGGCGCGCATGTTATGACTGGTACTGAAGCTATTTGGGATAGAATTGGGGAAAGAAAACTGAAAGGCGATGGTCTCCTCTACCTCACTAAAAAATTCCGGTTTCGATTTGAAGGATTGTGCAGTTACCCGATCGGGTAGTTGTTGGCTTACATAACAGGCACTTTGCAAACAGTAGATTCCCACATTCATGAGAGCACCCCCTCCTGCCAATTTTTTCTTCATCCGCCACTCCTCCCGATCTTTAATGACATACCCAAAATCCGCCTGGATGTTTCTTATTGCAGATCGGTTTCCTAAGTTCATCAAATATTGATGATAGTTATCGAAATGAAGTCTGTAACCTACCGATAGAAGAACTCCGTTTTTCTCGCATGCGTCGATCATCTCCCGGCATTCCTGACTTGAAATACCCATTGGCTTTTCGCAAATAACATGCTTCCCAGCCTGAGCGGCTCTTACAACATACTCCTTATGAAGTGCATTCGGTAAAACTACGTAGACAATATCAATGTCCTTATTGTCTTTAATTTGATCAAAAGTCTCATATGAATAGACATTTGTGGAAGGAATATCATATTGATCCGACCAACTATTCCGCTTACTTTCTGTACCCGAGACTATTGCGGCTAAATAGCAGTTAGTAGTTTGCTGAAGCGCAGGAGCAAGCTGCCCGGTACTGTATTCACCCAATCCGACAAGAGCAACGCCCAATTTTTTATCATGTTTTCTACCACAACTTGAAATAAGCCCGGGAAGCATCAATGCACCAGTGCCCAATGTCGACTTCCAAATGAATTCCCGTCTTTCCATAACAATTTGTTAGGTCTGAATAAGTTGAGATAGCTATTTAGCCCATTATTTTGAAAAAAATGACAGACGTGCTTCAATCCGCGTGTCGCAGTGGATATTTAAAAGTAAAATAAACGCTAGCGACAATACATGAATATCGGCAGTGATTTAAAATTAAAGAAAATCCCTAAGGAATTTTGGAGCGACACACGGTTGGCTATCTTTTTCTTCCCGGTGTGGCTCACTCTTCCTGCTTAGCCGCAAAGCGCTACATAAAAATAACGCAGCCCCTTATATAACATAACCCCGCGTTTTTTTACTATGTATACTCTTTGTAGACTTCCTGAGGGCAATAGTACAAAACGGGTGTTTTAGCTTAGCACTTTTTAACCGACAGAGATGAGATCGACGATTGTATTTTTTTTAAGTATGCTGATTGCGCCAGGCACCTATGCCCAGGTCGGTGTAAATGCAGACGTAAACCCGTACACCTATACTCAAAACTTCGATGATGTATACCCTGCCAATAGCAGCGACCGGGACAATGGTGATAACAACACCTGGACCAGCAATACTACTTTAACCGGCTGGTACGCTGCCGGAGACTTTGCTGCTCCGGAATATTTTTCGCAGTACCGGATAAGTGCCGGCGATCAAACCTCCGGTAGCCGCCTCTATAGCTTTGGCGATAGCAAGACAGAAGAAACTTCGACTGACCGCGCACTGGGTTTTTTAACTGCCAGCACCAGCGGCAACACTGCACTGGCAGTGGCATTTGAGAACACCGGAGGCGCCGATATCCGATCCATCTCCCTACACCTGACGGGTGAACAGTGGCGAAAAAACGGCGGCTGCACCAAAGGCAGGCAGCGGATCAAAATTGGCTACAAAGTGGACACCGACCTGGTGGGCATCCTGAATGGCGATCCTGCCACCGGCGCCGGCCTCATCATGAACGGAGAGTTTCTCGAAATTCCAGAAG
The DNA here is from genome assembly GCA_965651695.1 of uncultured Imperialibacter sp. Lineage (GTDB taxonomy): Bacteria > Bacteroidota > Bacteroidia > Cytophagales > Cyclobacteriaceae > Imperialibacter. The sequence continues at coordinate 34,375 of CBFGTI010000042.1, forward strand.
CAATTCTCGTTAATGAAGATACAACGAGCTCCGTTTCGGTACTCAACGGAAACGACCCTCAAAACCAGTCCGTGGTATCACTAACTTTTCCGGTGAACTTTCCAGCCGGCAGTCAGCTGTTGCTCCGGTTTTATGACGAGGAGCTTTCCTGCGGCAATGCCGATCCTCCCATCGCGTTGGACGATCTGACAGTCGTATTCTCCACCGAAAGCCAGACGACGACCATCAATCCCCCTGTTTTTGACGGCATGAGCCCATCCAATATCGATATCGCTGAGTACATCACTTTCGGTATTGCCCGCAACATTCCCGAAAACCCGGATGACAAACCGGAGCCCGAGTATCCCGTATACGTGGCCCCTACTGCCGAACAATATGCCGAGTGGACGACCATACTGACGGACTTCTTCATCGATCGGGATTTTGCGAGCGTAGTAGCGGCCGTGCAGAGCTACGGGTACGAGTTGGTAGCCTATCCTAATCCGGATGATGCCGGCAATCCTTACCGGGTGCTGCGGAAGAACCCGGAAAGCGGGAACTATTGGGGCACTGTGGTGATAAACCCTGCGGCAGGTGGCACTATGGGTGCCTACCTGAACCTGCAGGCACCGCATACGGTCAATGACAGCGAATCGGGTGCACAGGGTGCTTCTGTTCTGATGCAGACCAATGCATTCAGCTATGTAATGGCCGGTGCGGACCGGTGTTCCAACGACGTGTCGACCGGCTGCTCCGGGTCGGGAAAGTGCAACAATGGAAACGGCAACTACCACAGCACGGCCGACCTGGCGCATGACTCGCAAAACCTGCTGGATCTGACGATGCGCATTATTGCCGAGGCCGACAGCGAGAGCCGTTTTGTGCAGTTGCATGGCTTTGGGGCCGGTAGAGACTTCAATTTTGTGGTATCGAACGGTACGATGCACGAGCCCGCAAACCCTGACGACGATTTTGCATACCATCTGGCAACAGCGCTTCGGCAGGTAGATCCCGCTACTATCCCCGGCCGGGTAGATCCTTTTGATGCCCGGGTACCTCACAAGGGCGATGATATCAGCGAGCTGACAGGTTTTAAAAACAACCAGGGAAGATGGTTGAATAAGATCGGCCATCCAACATACGACCCTTGCACCGATGGAGATGCGGACGTGTCGAATGGAAGGTTTATTCACATTGAACAGTACGGCGACATAAGGGAACACCAGGAGATGCACGTAATTCTTTCGGAAGCAATACTGGCAGCCCTCGATAATACGATAGCAAACTCCTCTCCCACCGATATCAGCCTCAGCAGCAGCTCGATAGCTGAGAACAATGCGATTGA